>JAITEE010000107.1 GCA_031282205.1 Candidatus Methanovirga aequatorialis
TTATTTAAATCTTATTAATTATTAAAATAACCATTAAAATACTTTTATTTTCAAAAATATATAACAAATTATTAAACATTTTTATTACTTACAAACATTATTTAATAAACTATAATATAACTGACATGGTAAATTAATAACAACTAATTTTTTTTAGGTTCACGACAATTATTCCTCCATGCTTTAGTTTAAACAGTTAAATCTACATAGTAATATATATAATTGAATGTTTATACATACAACAACAAGATAAATTAATAGAAAGTACACTAATATAAAGAGAATAATTGGTCAAATGAGTGGGTGTTTTTAATTGGTTGAATTGTTAGCTCCAGCTGGAAATTTGTCTTCATTTAATAGTGCATTGAAAAATGGTGCTGATTCCATTTATGTTGGACTTGTTGGGTCAAACATGAGAGATAATGCATCTAATTTCCATGTTAGAGATCTTAAAGATCTTGTAGACACTTCACACGATCATGATAAGATGTTGTATTTATGTACCAACACCATAATGAAGGATAGAGACCTTGAGGAGTTTGAAATTATTTTACCTGAGGTTAATAGCTATGAGGTTGATGCTCTTATAGTAGGTGATTTAGGATTGGTCGACATGGCTATTGAAAATAATTTAGAGGTTCATATGAGTGTTCAGGCTAATGTGACCAACATTAACACTCTTAAAATTTTAAAAAGACTTGGTGTTAGCAGGGCTATTCTTTCAAGGGAATTATCGTTCCATGAGGTTAGGAATATAGCTAAAAATTCACCTATTGAGACCGAAGTTTTTGTTCATGGTGCAATGTGTATGGGAATATCTGGGAGATGTTTTTTAAGTTATGATTTGTATGGTGAAAGTGCAAACTGTGGTAAATGTCTGCAACCATGTAGAAAAGACTGGAAATTAACTAGAGCAAATGATGAAGAAAATAATGATATTGAAGAAATAATTCTTGAAAAGTCTTATGATAGGACAAATTTTCTATCTGCAAAGGATTTAACCATGATAGAACATATTCCTGAACTTATGGAGTCTGGGGTTGAAGGATTTAAAATTGAGGGTAGAGGAAGATCTCCAGATTATGTGGCAACAACTACAAGAGTTTTTAGAGATGCGATCGATCATTATAATCTTTCTCGAGAGAAAGAGGAGACATATAAATTTAATCCAGAATGGCTATCAGATTTAAAAAAGGTTTTTCATCGTGGATTTGATACTGGATTCTACTTTAATCAGCCTTATGAAATTAGTGAGGATAACACTGCAACTCATAGAAAAAAAGATATTGGAAAGGTTGTTAATTATTATAATCAGATTAAAGTTGGTGAACTTCAACTATGGGATGATTTAAATCTATTTGATGAGATAATAATTCAAGGAAGCACAACGGGCTCTATTGATCACATAGTTGAATCAATGGAAATCAACGGTAAAGCTATCCAAAAAGCGGAGAAAGGTAAAAATGTTGCAATAGCCATTGAAGATAAAATAAGAAAAAATGATCATGTTTATAAACTTATAAAGGTTTGATCTTTTAAAGTATATGAACAACAGATTTTTATTTTTGATAACGTTTAATGAATCGAGGGTGTAAAAAAGTGTGGAGTTTTTCATAAAAATCATCATTTACTTATAAAGAAAATGTGAAAAATTGAAAAAACTCCACAAAATTTTACAGTCTCAATGAATCATAACTTTTTTTAACTAAAAATAATTATATTTATGTTTGTATATTTTTAACATTAGTATGGTTATATTAGCAACTAATTTAATATTCTATTCGGTGTGGAGATGAGAGGAGAGTTATTTGGTGAAATGGTTTCTATTAATATTGGAGATAATCAGAAGGCCTTATCTTTAAATCAAAAAAGTCACTTTGGGAGATTGGAAGGTGATTTTTTAGAACTTTCTATTGTTGAAGGGGCGTATCTTTTAGAAAAAAGTCGTTTGAAAATTTATTTTAACAATGAAAAGATTGACTTTGAATTTTTAATATCTTTAATTCGAGATAAAGGATTGTATGGTAAGTACATTGTTTTTAGGGACTTAAAAGACAGAGGATATATTATCAAGGCAGGATTCAAATATGGATCTGAGTTTAGATTATATGAACGAGGTAAATCTCCTGGAGATGGACATTCACATTATTTGGTTAAGATAATATATGAATTTGAGGACTTAAAGGCTTCAAATCTTTCAAGCTATGCAAGAGTTGCTCATGGAGTTAAGAAAAGTTTGATTCTTGCGGTGATTGATGGGGATAAGGACGTTACTTATTACACTTTAAAATGGATGAAGCCTTGATTTATCCGACATAAATCAAAATTAAAGATAAATACTAAAAACATTATATGGGTGATTTTTATTGATGGATCCATGGACTTTTTCTTCTACCGTTGATTATGAAGATATTATGAATAAGTTTGGGATAAAAAGATTTAAAGATGTTGTTGGCATAAAAGATCCTAACTTACTAATGAGACGAGGAGTTATATTTGGTCATAGAGATTTTAATTTAATTCAAGAGAGAATAAATAAAAATAAGGGTTTTATTTGTATAACTGGGATGATGCCAAGTGGAAAGATGCATGTTGGTCATAAGATGGTTGTGGATCAATTAAAATGGTATTTCAAACATGGAGGAAATATTTTTGTTTCAATAGCCGATATGGAAGCGTACGCTACAAGAGGGAAATCATTTGAAGAAGGTAGGAAAATAGCTATCGATGAATATTTATCTAACTATCTTGCTTTAGGGTTGGATTTAACCCATAAAAATGTTCATGTTTATTTACAGTCTGAATCTAAATTGTTAAATGATTTATCATTTAAATTATCTAAAAAAGTTAATTTTTCTCAGATGAAGGCAATTTATGGTTTTGAAAACACGATAAACGTTGCTCATCTTTATGTTCCTTTAATTCAGGTGGCGGATATTCTACTGCCGCAGACTGAAGATTTTCTCTCTCCAATGCCAACGATTGTTCCTGTTGGTATTGACCAAGATCCCCATATAAGACTAACAAGGGATGTGGCCCTTAGGTTTAAGGATGATTTTGGTTTTATGGCTCCTGGTTCAACTTATCATAGATTTATCACTGGTTTAACCAACACTAAAATGTCGAGTAGTAAACCAAAGACGGCTATTTTCTTAAATGATTCTCCTGAGGATGCTGAAAAGAAAGTTAAAACAGCTAAAACTGGTGGAAGAGAAAGTTTAAAGGAACAAAAAGAGTTAGGGGGATGTCCTGATAGGTGTGTTGTTTATGAACTTCTTCTCTATCATTTAATTGGTGATGATAGAGAACTTGAAAAGGTTTATACTGAATGTAGAAATGGAAAATTACTTTGTGGTGAATGTAAACAAATGACATCCATTAAAATCAAAGACTTCCTTGAAGATTTAGCTATTAAACGAGATGAATCCGTTGAGATAGCTGAGAATATCTTGAATTAATCAACGATCTAATTTATTACTTTTTTATTAATTCTTATTGTTTTGATTATTACTGATTTGGTGTTTTTTGATGAGTTTTCTTGTTGCCTTTACTTTTAATGATTTTTGGTTAATTTTAGATAGTTGTCGCTATCTTGCACTGTTTTCCTGGATTGTATTTAGTTGTTTTAGGTTATAACAGATGTATGATACCATATTTTTTATTTAGCTATTGGCACAGTTGTTTACAAGTATATGGGCACTTTTAAAGACAGTTTTAATTACAGCGAATGGTCTCTACTCTAGGTGCTCTTTTAGAACTTATTTTTTTGTTTCGTCTTTTTTCTTTTATTGTTAGTGGTTTGTTGCGTGATACTCTATCCATTGTAGCGTTATAAGCTTCCGTGATAAAGGATACTTTAGAGTAAATTGCAAAGGTTACTTCTTCTTTTTTAGTATAAGTCTATTTTCGAGTCATAGAGTGTTTTGCATGGTGTTGTGTGGTTTTTCTTATTAGTTCATAATTTGTATCAGAAATATGATTTGTTGCCTTTTTTAGCCCATTTTTCGTCTTTATTTCTTCAAATTGTTTTAGCATCCTTGCCACGAGGTTCATCGGCTTTTTTATGTCCTGGATCTGACGATGAATGTTGCATACTTGAATATACACTTTTTTTGATAGTATAAACCATGTATAATTTAATTGTTTTTTGCAGTTCTTCCCATATAAGCTCGTCAGTTCCTGTTTTTTATTAGTACTTTTCTCTAAATGACCAAACTGTTGCTCTGTACTGGGGACTTTGTCTGGGAAATTTAGAATATTTGAGAAATGAAATTCAGTCACCCGATTGTATTTTCAAGTTCATGGATCTGATAAGCCATACCATGATTGGAAAATTAACATTTTTCTCGTGACTATATTCGTCAGTATTAGGTCTTCCACCTTTTCCTGTTTGGTTAGAAAGGTGGACAAAAGTCTAAATTTTAAAATTAAAAAGCTCTAAAAATACTTTAATTTAGAAAATAAGAAAATCTTTTCTTAAAAAAATTAGTTTTGACCACCTATCGGTTATTATAGATTTTATTGATCGTTGGTCCAATACTTTCAAGTTGATATTTATATTACTTTGAATATAAATGTTTGTAATTGACTTGTTTTGGTGTTTTTTTATGGAATCTACTGATATTATTAATGGTTTTTTGAGTTTATTGAGAGTGATGAAGCTTTAAAAATTGCTAAATTAAATTCTAAAGCTTTCACTCGAAAAAGTAAGATGAATTTCACGAATATAATCCGTTTTTATGCTTATTCGTGGCTCTGATAACACTACTGTGGATATTAGATAAGTATTCTAATTCTCTTGGAATTCAGCCAGTTAGCAGACAAG
>JAITEE010000123.1 GCA_031282205.1 Candidatus Methanovirga aequatorialis
GTGATATGGTAATGTTTATAAATTATTAATCTAATTATTTCTTATAAAAATTCTCTAAATTAAATTTAAATAGATTATATTGGATATTGATATTTTATAATTGACAAACTTTACCAAAATCATTATAAAAACTTTTTTTAACAAAATCTTTAATCCAACTTAGAAGTCGTTTCATGTTTTATTCAAACAAACCTATAAAATTAAGAGCACATCATCTACTATGTTTGCAAGGTTATCAAGGATATGGTTACGATGAAAATTTTAAAATAAATCTTGAAAATGTACTAAATCATTTAAAAACTAATCCCAATGTAACAGTGACAAAGTCAGCTGATGTTATTTGTAGGCACTGCCCCAATTTAAAGGATGAAAAATGTTGCCTAAATCTAGGAAAATATGATAACGGTTTAAGCAAAGAAAAAATAGAAAATAGTAACAAAGAAATTATCAAAATGGATTCAGCCGTGATTAAAAAAATGGGCATAATCGAAAACAAATCGTATAACATAGATGAGTTATATAGTGACGCACTTAAAAATGTAGACGATTTAAAAGATATTTGTAGAAGTTGTATATGGACCAAAGAATGTTTATGGTACGCTAAAAACTTTAAAAAAAGTTTTCGTTTTTAACGTTGATCATCTTAAGTTTTAAAACATCTATTAAAAGTTAACAGAATTAAACACAGACCACACCCATTACACACTCTAGGAAGGTTTTAAAACATCTATTAAAAGTTACCAGTCAAACCTCGTCATCATATAAGAAATATTAGGTAGTTCAATGGAAAGAAAGGATAAAATTTCTTTAAAAAGAGGGTTTAAAAGTAGACATGTCACGATGATAGCCCTCGGTAGTTCCATCGGAACAGGACTATTTTTAGCGTCAGGTCAGATGATTTCACAATCAGGACCAGGAGGGGCTTTACTTTCCTACATGTTGATGGGAACATTAATCTACTTTTTAATGCATGGATTAGGAGAAATAGCTACATACAGACCTGTGACTGGTTCAATTATGACATTTACAAAAGAATACGTTGATTCTGCTTTAGGTTTTTCAGTGGGATGGATATACTACTACAACTGCATCTCATCAATTGCTATGGATGTGATTACAGCTGGAATATTCATGGGATTTTGGTTTCCCAATATTCCCATCTATGTTTTCACCACACTATTCTTCGCAGTCATTCTTGCTGTTAATTTGTTAAGTTCTAAATCATTTGGTGAACTTGAATTTTGGATAGTGAGCATTAAAGTCATTACAATAATAATTTTTCTAATAGTTGGAATAATGATTATCTTAGGATTAACAGGTCATGAACCACTTGGATTTAAAAATTTTTTTTATGATGGAGGACCATTTATAGGAAACGTTAACTCCCTATTTTCAGTTCTCATACTTGCAGCGTTATCATTCAGTGGAATCGAATTAATAGGAATCACGGCTGGAGAAGTAAAAAATCCTTCAAAATCCATGCCTAAAGCTATTAACACAATTCTACTCAGAATACTAATATTTTACATTGGAACCATCTTTATAATTGGAGCTATAGTTCCATATACGTCCCCATATCTATTAAGTTCTGAAATGAACTTAGCTATTACACCCTTTGCTTTAGTATTTCAATACACCCACATTCCAGCAGTTGACTCTATTATGAATTTCATTATCTTAACTGCGATTATATCCGCCTGTAATACAGAATTCTATGCTTCAACAAGAATATTATATTCACTTGGCAAAGAAAAATTTGCACCAAAGAAGTTTACTCTTGCAAACAAAAGAGGAATGCCTTACATTTCAATATTAATCACCATGTTCACATTGATAATAAGTTTCATAGTTGCAACTGTAGGCTATGAAGCATATTTAATATTAATAAATGGAATTGGGGTGTCAACATTAATTATATGGTTATGTTTAGGATTATCTCATTATCGTTTTAGAAGAGGATATAAAAAACAAGGATTAGATTTAAATAAGTTGAAATTTAAAGCTAAACTCTTTCCAATAGGACCAATAATAGTCATCTTTGGAACAACATCGATGTTAATATACAACCTATTTTCTGGAATATTAACTAATCCAACAACAACCTTATACCTGTTCGTTCCATTGATACTATTCGTTGTTTTATTCTCATACCACAAAATCAATCATAAAACTAAATTGATTCCACTGGATCAAATAAAGTTTCTAAAATAAAGTTTCCTTTTCCAAAAGTGAAAAATACGAACCTTTATATGCCATGATTACTTTATTTATAAAAAAAGATATACAACATAACTACATTAAGATGGTCAAATATCATATAAAAAAAACTTCTATGTCATGAAGTTGTTACATGATGTTAAAAAATAAAAATTTTAGGAAAAAACTATGATCAGAAATAAACGATTTTTTAATAAAGCACGACGATTTTTGATTAGGAAGGATATCAACGTCTTGCATTGGAATGCCGACCAACTTTTCGGAAAAGTTGGATCAAAATGGTTCTACTATTTTAATAAAAACAAGTTATCTTTTTCTTTCATAATTTCTATATTTTTAAATTCTTATTCTAACGTGACCAACACCCGAATTAATCGTGGTGGACGGATCTTTAAATTCTTATCTTATTTTAGTTTTCATAGTATGTTTATTAATCATAAGCCGTTTTTATATACACGTATTGGTGGTGGGTATGTAGCACACGTTGAAAAACATGATTTTTTTTCTTTCTTTTCAACCATCATCAACCTTTAAAAAAGGATTTGACCCAAATAGCTTTATTCAAAACTGTTTTGATCAACCTTTTCCTAAAAGGCTGGGTGGTGGTTGAATTAAAAGAAAAAAGAATGGTGATATAATTGATTAGAAATAAAAGATCTTTTGGTCGAAGTATACGATTCATTTTACGAGATGATGAAGGCTGTTTGAGTTTAGACGGAGCTAAAGGTGATTAAGTATGTCTTTAGCTCTGAAACTTAAAGGTTTAATATGCTTATTTTTAATAATAAGTGTTAGTACAGCTTCAAGTTTTGGAGCAGATAATTTAACTGATGAGAATTATTCAACAGTTAAAGAAGATAATATTAATATTAGGACGGTTACGAATAACGGTAAAACTAAGGTTCCATATTTAAAAGACTTGGACCATATAAGGATTTATGATGATTTGTATGTTGATGAGTTTTTGAAATCTCCTAAATGGAAGGATTATGAACCAGGATGGCATCCTCCGAGTGTAAGGAAACGTAAATGGTATAATTTCTTCGGTTGGCTTGCAGATTGTATTAAATATGGTTTATATTGTATTTGGTTTGTTATAAAATTATTAGCTATGACGTTGGCTTTTATTGCCGTGGAGATAGCTTATTTCTTCTGTTCAGTTATATGGTTTATTGCTAACATCCCGTATTTCATAATGAATATGGGAATACTACCTGATTGGATAGTGTCGGTGTTCCAATGGATTGGTAAAATATTTGGTCATGATTTATTCGGAGGTTATAGTTTAGATAATGCTTTAGCTGATGGATTTGAAGAGTATCAACATTATATTAAGATTGGTGTTGGTTTATCGTATTTTAATTTGAATAATAGTTTTAATTCTTCTATTAATAGTACAGACAATTTAACTGGTAATGATTCTGTTAATATATCTAAGGATATTAATTTATCATCTGCTGAGTTTTTAAATATTAGTACAAGTAAAACTAATTATTTATATTGGAATTTAACTGATAATAATACTTGGATTGAGGATTATAATAGTACAATTACTCGTAAGGAATTAAATATTAGTGCTGCTGTTACAATTAATAGTTTAAAGCCTCCTGTTAGATGTTTGGAACGTGAGCCTTTTAAAACGGATAGGGTTGCGGTTAAGAATGGTTTTAATATTATTTATTATTGGCATGTTTATAATATTATAGATGTTGAGTATCCTATTGTATTACAAAGGAATATTACAACAATTAATGCTATTTTCCCTGTTAATGGTTATAATCTTGATGTTACAGTTAATAGGAATGATTCAGCTGTTATTAGTTATGATGGAATTACATTATATAATTTAAGCTTAAATAATAGTTATATTAATGATTCAATTAATATAGATGGTAATGTAACGGGTACAAGGCCTATAATTGTTCCTTATTGTAGTGGAAGTCATGGACAGTATGAAAATCTTAGTTCAGAAGATATTAATAAAGTTATAGATAATATGGAGGATACTCAGGAAAGCATAAATAATTATAATAAAGGTTTTAAAACCATATTGAACGGTTTAGATGTTGCTTACAAGACAATGGATATAGTTAATAAGGTTACGACAGGTATAAGTACAGCTATTAGTGTTCCTACAAGTGGAGGTTCAACAACACAAGATTTAATTAAAATTGGGGCTTGGAAAGGTGTTAAAATAGCTGGTAAAGAAGTTAGTGAACTTATAAAAGGTAAAGCTAAAGATAAAATTGTTGATATCGGTATGTATTACCTTACTGATGATAATTCAATAGCTAAAGATGATGTAAGTATTACTCGTAAATTAAAAAGTATTGAGGAAGCATCAAAGGAGAAAAAAAGCAACACTGGTAACTTTATTAGTTTAATCAAGTATTGTGTAGGATGGGTTAATGATTTCATAGATTTATGTATAGATTTAGAAGTAACAAAAGAAAAATATGAATTGAATAAAGAATTAGAATTTAGAAAAACTATGATTGGGTACGCACAGACAGGTTAATTAGTATAAGGTGATAATGATTAAATATGAAGAAGGAGGGATTTAAAAGGAAGAAAGAAAATATTTGAAGAGTTTATATGAAGTTTGAAAAATAGGATAATAGCTATTGTTATTATTCTATCTTTTCCAATAAACAAATGTTTTTATATTTCAACATATTCAACGATCTTGTCTTACTATTTTTGTTAGGTTTTTTATTATAGTTTGAGACATATTTTTTTTGCTAATATTTATATGGTATGATTTAAATGGAAAGAAAAATACATAGCAAAAAATTAAGTCCTTAACTCAATGCTGTCAAGTTAATGTGTTTGTATTCAAAGTAATATAAATATTAGCTTGACAGCATTGGTCCTTAACTATAAATTACAATAATATAGTATATTACGAAACTTTTATAACTGATGAAATATATATTTATTTTTATGGCAGGTAAAAGTAAAATTAAAATCGAAGATCATTTGACTATGGAAGAGATAAATGAACTCATCAAAGACCTTAAAATTGAAGTTAATTTATATAAACGTTTATTATTTCTAAAATCTGTTAAAAAAGGAGTTCCTATTTCTCATGCAGCAGAATTTGTTGGAATAAATAGAGGAACTGGATTTCGTTGGATAAAACAATATAATGAGAATGGATTAGATGGTTTGATGCCAAAATATGGTGGTGGAAGACCATCTTTTCTCTCTGATGAACAATTAAAAGAACTAAAAAAGATATTATCTGATCCAAAAGAAAATTACAGTATACATAAAACACAACTACTGATAAAAGAAAAGTTTAAGGTAGAATATTCATATAAACAGGTTTGGGAAATTGTTCGGAAGAAATTAAGGCTGAATTATAGTAAACCATTCCCAGTTTATGAAAATAAACCCAAAAGACGCTGAAAATATCTTAAAAAAAAACACTCAAGAAATAGATTTAAAAAATGAGTATTTGGCATTTTTAGACTCGATTGGTGTTCAAAATGTCCATAATTCTCGTAAAACTATACACGCTCCTTTGACTAAAAATAAAAATTGTTAAAAATCCAGTTAAATTTAAAATTAATGGGACAGGATTACAATGAGTGAATTGCAATTCTTATTTTAGAGTTTTCACGCACAACCAAAGCTCATGAATTCTCACAAATACTAATCAAAATGAGAATAATGAACATGGAAAACAAATCTGCTATACGTTTATTGAATGAATACATTAAATAATCCAAATTATAAGTAAAACTTGTGCTCAGGAAATTTTAAGGAAAAATCGGATGCATGAAAAAGATTTTCGTGAAAAAACAATCAATGACATATATAATGAAAATTTAACCAAAGACGATAAAATTAAAAAAAATCAATCGTAGATGTACTAGAGAAGAAATAAACAATTTTTGCAAACTTGACAAAATAATAAGAGATAATTTACTTGAAAATATTAATAAAGATGAAATTATTACTCTTTTAAAAGAAGAAAAGACATTAAACATTATTTTAGACAATTATAGAGTTCATAAGACAAAAATTGGTTGAAAAAATTGCTGAAATTCTTAATATTAATTTAATATTTTTACCTCCTTATTCGCCTTGTTTAAATCCTATTGAAGATGTTTGGAGGAAAATAAAGAATATTATTTCTAATCATGATTTTAAAGAAGTTAACGAATTAGAAAAGGAATTTTTAACGATTTTCAATGAAATTATTGGAGAAGTATCTTTTTATGAAAATTGGTTAAAGCAATTCATATAATCAGTTGCAAATGTTAAGTAATATACTATAATAAAAACAATATAAAATAGAATTATATATACTATTTTTTTAAAGAACTAAAAAAATGTGAGGAATATTCTCATTGTTTTTTAGATAAACAGTGTAGTTTGATATTTTTTTTATTTTAATATGTTAATCATTTTTTGGGTTTTTTATAATTATTTTTTTTTATGGTAGTTTTTTTGGGTTTTTAAATTGTTTGCAGGTAATTTGTCTTTGATTATTGGTGCTTTTTTTGGGTGTCGTTTAATGTGTCTGAAAGATGATAGTTGTTACTATGACCTTTACTGCTGGATTGTTGACTTCGGCTGCGTGTTTTGATCTTCTTGTTGAATCCTATTTTTATGATGGTTTTAAACCATGACCACAGGTTTTTTTATTGGTGTTGTGGTCTTCAATTTAGCCGATTTAACACTGAATCATTTTAAAATGAAAAAAATCAACTTTAAAAACTTCTTCGGAACATTTAAAGTTAGAAAAATAAAAGATTTGAAAATTTCATGAAAACAGTCATAAACCTACTGTTATGACAATTTAAATTTCATGGTACTTTTATATGACGAAGATTTCTATAAACCCAATATTTTAAAATTTTCAGATTTTTTAAATTTTTTAATTAGGCTTTAAATTTAAGCGGAAAATAAATTTTTCTAAATTCACTTTGTGAATAAACGAAGAATGAATTCTTCTAAGTTGAAAATAAATTTTCAACAATAAATGATTTTTAATAAATATTGAATTTCATTGATATTGATAAAAATGAAGTTAATAGAAATTCTCATGACACTAAAATATCGAAATAACTAAATTGTCATGACACTACCCTATTTAATACAAATTTTCACGACTACTGGATAAAAAAGTATTAAATGTTTTAAAATTAAATAAGGTTAAATGAATAAAGACTTAAAGTGATAAGTATGTTAGGAAATCTAGGTAAAAATCTTACAAACACCATGAAGAAGTTAGCTGGAATGAGTGTCATTGACAAAAAAACTGTTAAAGAACTTGTAAAAGAAATTCAAAGAGCATTAATTCAATCTGACGTTAATATAAAACTTGTTTTAGGATTAACAAAAAACATCGAGGATAGGGCTTTAAATGAAAAACCTCCAAAAGGTGTGACTGCAAGAGAACATGTCATAACCATTGTATATGAAGAAATGGTTAATTTATTAGGTGAAAAAGCTCATGAATTAGATATTACTGGTAAACCATTTAAAATAATGTTTTTAGGACTTCAAGGAAGTGGTAAAACTACAACAATTGGTAAATTAGCTAGATATCTCCAAAAAAAAGGTTTCAATCCATCGATTGTCTCTACAGACACATGGAGGCCAGCCGCCTATGAGCAACTAAAGCAGTTGACAGAAGATCTACATATCTCACTGTACGGTGATCCAGAAAATAAAGACGCTATTTACCTAGCAAAAAAAGGACTCAAAGAATTCAAAAACCAAAAAATTATTATTTTCGATACTGCAGGTCGTCATAAAGATGAATATGATTTATTTCAAGAGATGGAAGAGCTTTCATCTGTAATAAATCCTGATGAAGCTATTCTTGTTATTGATGGAACTTTAGGTCAGCAAGCTGGTGAACAAGCAAAAGCATTTTCTAAAACAACGAACGTTGGTTCAATTATTGTAACAAAATTGGATGGTTCTGCTAAAGGAGGAGGTGCCTTATCAGCAGTTGCTGAAATTGGTGCCCCTATAAAATTCATAGGTACTGGTGAAAGATTAGATGATTTGGAGGTTTTTGATCCTGCAAGATTTATTTCACGACTTTTAGGAATGGGAGATATTAAATCATTAATAGAAAAAGCAGAAGAGGTTATAGATGAGGATGTAGCCAACGAAACCATGAATAAGATGTTAAGTGGAAAATTCACATTAATGGATATGAAAAACCAGTTCGATATGCTTGGTAAAATGGGTCCAATGAAACAAATTATGCAAATGATTCCAGGACTTGGTGGTAAAATTCCAAAAGAAGCCAGCAAAATGACGGAAAATAAAATTAATACCTACAAAATCATTATGAGTTCTATGACCAAGTATGAAATGAAAAATCCTAAAAAAATCAAACAATCCCGAATTACACGGATAGCAAGAGGTTCTGGAGTTAAGAATGAAGAGGTCAAAGAACTTCTAAAATATTACAGCAACACCAAAAAAGCAATGAAAGGATTTGGTAAACGTGGTGGAATGAATGGTCCAATGAACAGAATTATGGGTCAATTTAGATAAAATGAAAGAAGAATTAATTTTAAAAATAAAAAAACTCTTTGAAATTACAGACAACAATATCTGCAATCGTTGTCTTGGAAGAAAATTTTCATCTGTTCTCTCTAAAGAGTGGGTTTTAAATGAACTAAAAAATATGAATTATTCAATTGATTTGGATAGTATATTAGATGGTGAATTAAATTTATTAAGAGGAATAGTCATTAGAAACAATTTAAATGGTGAAAAATATCTAAATGACACTGGTTGTGAAATATGTGGGAATATATTTGAAAATATTAGTAAAAAAGATATTTTAAAGAAAATAGACGAAAAAATAGAATTTTTATCATTGGAGTACGATAGTTTTTTAGTAGGAAGTAAAATTCCAAAAGAAGTTTTAGAAAGGGACATGAAGATCAATGAAGAATTGGATATCGAGTCTGAAAATATAAAAAAAGAAATTAATAGAATCGTTGGTGAAGAATTAGAACTGTCAAGAAAAAAAGAAGTCAATTTTGAAAATCCTGACGTCGTCATCGTCGTTGATCTAAGAAAAGTCTTTAAAGATATGGGGGAGAGTAAGGGTGTTTTAAAAGAAGACAATGATGAAAATTTAATCGAAGTTAGAATACAAATTAACCCTATGTTTATAGAAGGAAAATACCTAAAATTGATCAGAGGAATACCACAAACTAAATGGCCATGTAGTAAGTGTAAAGGAAGAGGATGTGAAGCTTGCAACTTCACTGGAAAAATATACGATGAGTCAATTGAAGAGTTGATTTATTACAAAGTTAAAATAGCTACAAATTGTTATAAATCAAAATTTCATGGTGCTGGAAGAGAAGATATTGATGTTAGGATGTTAGGTGGAGGTAGGCCATTTGTCCTTGAGATTGTAGAACCTAAAACTAGAAACCTGGATTTAAATAAATTAAGTGAAGAGGTTAACAGGTACTGTGAAGAAAAGGCCAAATTTTTAGATTTAAATTTTTGTTCGAAATCGAGAGTAGCTGAACTAAAGGTGTCATCACCAGATACGTTTAAAGTATATTGTGCCATCGTTAAATCTGAAGATGAGATCTTAAAAGAGGATCTAAAAGAATTAAAAACCTTGAATATCATTAAACAAGAAACACCTACAAGAGTAATGCATCGAAGAGCCGATTTAATCAGAACAAAGAGAGTTAAGGAATTAGATACTTACTTTATCAACGCCCATCTATTTAAAATGAAAGTCAAAACTGAAGGTGGACTGTACATAAAAGAATTAATTTCTGGAGATGACGGTAGAACAAAACCAAACGTCAGTGAAATTCTCAAGACTAAATGTTTATGCAAAGAATTGGATGTAGTTGAAGTGGGTAAATAAAACAACATCTTTTTTTTTTTTGAATTTTTGAAGCCACTTCACAGACCACTACAAAAATCTTTTATCCTTAAATATGTCACATAATTTCAAAGATGTTGTAGGTTAATGGTAAAATATATAAATGGCTATTAAAAATATAGTAGTATTATCAAAGTTAAGATTTTGATTAAAAACTAGTTTAAATCAACTATCAACAATGATAAGTTGTCCTTTTTTAATATAAAGACACTTTTTCTAAAATAGATATGATGTAAGTTATGATAATATCAAAATAATATTTAACAAAAATTATTCCAATTGAAACTAACGAGGTTAAAAAATGAGAAGATCAAGAGGATCCAGAAGTAAAACCAGGAATAAACTAAAATCTGTAGTTAAACCTGGAAGATCCAATCCTATTTCAAGAAAAATTCAAAGGTTTGAAACTGAAGACCTAGTTCATGTGATAATCGATCCAAGTATCCATAAAGGTCAACCACACTCAAGATTTCACGGTAAAACCGCTAAGGTTATTGGAGAAAAAGGTAAGGCATACGTACTGTCCTTAAAAGATGGGAATAAAATTAAAAAACTTATAGTAAGACCAGAACATCTACAAATTCAAAAGTGATTTTCATGATAGGAAAAAAAGCATTGGAGACAAATCCTATCTCCATGACCAAGGTTAAAAAAATTCTTGAAGATTTTTCAGGGAAATTTGAACTAAACTATGAACAAGACTTAACGTTGGAACATGTTAATAAGTTTTCAGAACTATCCCTAGAGGATAGTGAAAAATTAATAGATGAACTTGAAAACGTGGTAAAAAGAAAATATGCCATTAAAATAGCTGATATTCTACCAGAAGATTTATCTGATTTAAGGTTATTATTTGCTAAAGAAAGAATACCTATTAAAAAAGAGAATATGGAAGAAATATTAGATATTTTAAATAAGTATAGATAATTCAAATAATCTCATCACAAGGATTCATCTATTGAACCTTTTTTGATAATAATAAAACAATAAATTCTAAAGTTACTATTTTTTAAAAATATGTTGTGATACAATGGAAGATTATGCGGTCATTTTAGATTATTTGCCTACAGGATATATAACAGAAAGTATGTCATCTTTCAAAAAAAAACCTATTGCTCAAGCAATAGGAACTGAAAATTTCACACTTCTTGAGTTAACACCGAAAGCAGGTACTGAGTTAGAAATAGATGAAACTGTTTACATAGGAGCCAACCTTGAAGAAAGGAATAAAATAGACAAAGTCAAAGGGAAATTAAATTTTGAGAATTTAACGGCTACAAGTAGAATTGAAATTGACTATGTAATCAAAGAAATTGTCCAAAACCAAGAGAAAAAATATGTTGACTTTTTTAATACCGCTGAACCTTTAAGTATTCGGCTTCATAAATTAGAACTTTTACCAGGTATTGGTAACAAACATATGTTGCATATTCTGGAAGAAAGAGAAAAGGAACCTTTCAAGGATTTTGAAAATATTAAAAAAAGAGTTCCACTACTTTCTGATCCAATCAACACCATTGTTAACAGGATAAAGATTGAGATAGACACTACTAAAGACCGTAAAGGCAAAAATAAATATATAATTTTTACAAAATACCCAAAAAATGATTCTGAAAAAAGAACAGGGAACAAATCTGGGAAAAGAAATAAAAAAAGAGATTAAAACCTTCCTAGATTATAAAACTTGCAACAATCCTAAGTTAGTGAAAAAGAACTAACACTTCTTGCAAGTTTGTGTACCAACACATATAATTTAAATTTTAATATAAAATAATTTTATTATTTTAATTTATATTCAAACTTTAAATATAAATTAAACGTTTTAATCGTTCAAGAGCCAAAGATCATTTATAGAAAAAAGCTATTGTTAGAACAAATTAATTGAGTTAATTTATATAGTAGTAAGTTCATATATTCTCTTATGAAATTTAAGTTGGAAGAAGAAGATGAAGTAGCTGTAAATAAATTGTTGAAAAAATCAAAAGAAGAGTTTAGATTAGTTATACTTATATTGCTCAATAATAGCGATTTAAATCAAAAAAAAATTGCTAAAATATTGTCTTGAAAATTTTGAATTTCAAGAAGCTATAATCTTAATAAGCAAAGTAATGTTTTATTATACCCAAAAACATGCGAATTGGCTTAACATGGCTGAAATTGAAATTAACTTAATGGATGTACAATGCACCTGAAAGAATAAGGAATAAAAATCTATTAATCAGTGAAACTACCGCTTATCAGAATTATAGAAATGAAAACAAATGTAAAATAAACTGGAATTTCACGAAAGAAAACGCAGACGAAAAATTATCAAAATATTATATTTGTAATATTAATAGTAAAAACTAAATTGTCATGACACTATTAGAACTTAGTAGATTAAAAATAAGTCAACAACAACGTTACAGTTAACAAAGAATTAAGATGTTATTTTAGTTAAATTTACTTAAAGTTGTTTTATTGCAACTATAAGTAAAAATGAATATTTAGTCTTTTAAACCGCTGAATAATTTTAAAAATTTTACTCCTAAACTTAAAAAAACGAATTTTCTTTTTCTACTTTAAAAATTTCTTATTATTTCTAAATTAGCTATTATATGATTATCATGACCAATACAAGCTTATTTAAGGGAACAAAGAATATTTTAAAAGAAAACAATGTACATTTAAAAAGAAGGCTAGGTCAAAATTATTTAATAGACGATTTTAAGAGAGAAAAAATCCTTAACTTTGGTGAACTAAATAAAAATGACAGAATTCTTGAGATAGGCCCAGGAATAGGGACTTTAAGTTTAAAAATAGCTGAAAAAGTAAAAAAGCTAACAGTCGTTGAACAGGACGTGAAAATATTTAATATTCTCAGTAGAAGAATTGATGAATTAGGTATCAACAACGTAGAGCTCATTAACAATGACGCCTTAAAGGTTAACTTTCCAAAGTTCAACAAGACCATATCAAATCTACCCTATAAAATTTCATCACCAATCACCTTCAAACTGTTAGAACATGATTTTGATTTAGGCATCTTAACGTATCAAAAAGAGTTTGTGTTAAGAATGATTGGAAAGGTAGACACCAAAAACTATTCAAGATTAACGGCTATGTTACACTTTAAAACGAAGATAGAATTCTTGGATGATCTACCTCCCAATTCATTTTTTCCACAACCTAAAATTCAATCCATGGTAATTAAATTAAATCCAAAAAAGGATGAAGAATTCAAAAAATATGAGAAAGAGTACACTCAAGTCTCAAAAGCACTTTTCCAACATAAAAACAAGAAAATTATGAACGCTTTGATGGACTCCAGAGTGGTACTCGGTCATGAGGATAAAAAAGAGATCCGCAGGTTTTTAGATAAAATATCCAATGATGACAATGTTAACAAACTTTTAAATCAAAGGGTGATTAAAACACCCCCAGAAAAGATTTTTGCTCTCTCTAAACAGTTGAAACCCCTTTTAAAATAATCTTTAAAGATACCAACTAGAGGTAAATTTCAAATGTAACCTTCTTTTAACCGTCCGATAAAAATGAATTTTAACAAGTAATTAAGGATCATTTTAAAAATATAATATCATCAAGGTGTTAGATTTTCATGAAAAATTCAAGATAGATGGATAGTTATTTAATAGGTTCTAAGAACTATTTCATGGTAGTTTTAAAAAGTACAATAATAAAATTCTTTAAATTCAAAA
>JAITEE010000167.1 GCA_031282205.1 Candidatus Methanovirga aequatorialis
AATAAACTCAAAAAAACCATTAATAATATCAGTAGATTCCATAAAAAAACACCAGAACAAATCGATACAAATATTTATATTCAAAATAATATAAATATTAACTTGACAGCATTGATTCAGCGATCTAATTTTAGGAGCTGAATGGCAAAAACCATTAGAATCAATGCTAAATTCAAAATTTGATAAAAACATAACTTTAAAAAATACTATTCCAAACAGAAAAGTTTTTTCACCATTAAATAAATATGCAAGATTAGTCACGAACGATAAACAATTACTAACTGGAAATGTTGAAACCAGTAGAGGTTGTATCCATAAATGTTTACATTGCCCTGTGTATTTAAGTTATAATGGTTCAGTTGAAAAAGTAGATAAAAATATTGTAATTGAGGATATAAAAAATTTAGTAAAATTAGGTGCTGAACATATCACGTTTGTAGATGCTGATTTTTTAAACCTGCCACATCATAGCTTAGATATAATAAAAGAAATGAATAGTTTATTTCCATTTTTAACATTTGATTTTACTTCAAAAATAAGTAATTTCATGCCTAATAAAAATATATTAAAAGAAATGGTAAAATGTGGATTAAAATTTGTCGTTACAGCTATTGAGTTTAATGATAATACTATTTTAGATTCATTAAACAAGTGTCATGATACTGAAGAAATAAAAAATGTTCTTATATTATTTAATGAATTAAAAATTTGTTGTAAACCAACATTTGTTCTTTTTAATCCATTTGCAAATATTAATCAAATAATTGATACATTACTTTTCATTGAGGCAAATGATTTAATCATGAATGTTGATCCTATTCAATATAAAATAAGGCTTTTGATTTTTAAGAACAGTCCCTTATCAAATAAAGTTCGTAAAGTAGCTAATATTAAAAAAGAAAATACGGATGTTAGTTATATCACTTGGGAACATAAGGATCTAAATGTTGAAAAGCTTTACAATGAAATCTGTGCTTTTATTGATTACGGAATAAATAACAACTTTGATGAATTTACTATTTTTAAAAATATTAAAAAAATAGCATTTAAATATTCAGATTATTTGGGACAAATAGCTTTTAATAAAAATATTCATTTAAATAAAGTTAACTGTCCAAAATACAATGTTCCAAACTTTTGCTGTTCAGAGCCTACTGGTAAATTTATTTAATAAAGAAATTAGAGGTGGTAATATGGAAAATAAGATATGTGTTGTTGTGGATGGTTATTCTACTGGAAGTTACTACGTGAATTATTTTATTAAAGAAGACTTTGATTGTTTTCATATTCAAAGTCAATCTGATCTTCCATTAGCAACAACTTTTTGTCATGAGTCAAGTGGATTTAAAAGTAATATAGTAAATGAATCGGTAGAGAAAACAGTTGAATGGATAAAAGAAAAAGGGGTTCCAGAGTTTATTGTACCTGGATCAGAATCTGGGGTAGAATTGGCGGATACATTAAGTCAAATTTTTAATACAAAGTCAAAAAATGAGAAAGCAAAGGCAAATGCTCGAATAGACAAATTTGGTATGTATAAAGCATTAAAAGAAAATGGAATTCGTACAATTAGACAAGAATATTGTAAATCATATGAACAAGCTGTTGAAACAATCAATGATTTAGATTTAAATTATCCAGCTGTAGTAAAACCTGCTCAAAGTTGTATGGGTGATGGATTTAGACTTTGTAACTCATTAATAGATGTGAAAAAAGCTTTTGATGATAATTTAAACTCTAAAAATATTTTGAATAATTATAATGAAGGATTAATTCTACAAGAATTTATAAAAGGTACAGAATATGTTGTAGATACAGTTAGTAATAATGGTAATCATGTTTTAACAGATTTAATGAAGTACACTAAAAAAATAACCGAACAAGGTTACTCTATCTATCAAGCAGCTGACTTTTTAGCAAGAGGAGCAAATGAAATAGTAACTACTGTTGACTACGCTTTTAGTGTATTAGACGCAGTAGGAATAAAATATGGTGCTGCACATATTGAAATAATGGAAGATGAAAATGGACCAGTTTTAATTGAAATTGGTGCAAGACCAGCAGGTTGTATGCTAAACCCAGAATTTGTCACAAATGCTTATGGACATAATCAAATAAAAATGAGTGTTCTTTCATATATCTCTACTGAAAAGTTCCTTAAAAAAGCATCAGAATTAAACACGACGTTAAATAAATATTCATCACTTGTATTTTTAATACCACATGAAAGTGGATATTTATCTAATGTTAATTTGGATGTATTAGAAAAACTTCATTCGGTTGTGAAAGTTGATTTACAAGTACAAATTGGAGAATTTGTACAGGAACCAAAAAATTTGTCTGAATCATTGGCTTATATATATCTACAAGACGATGACATTAAAGAAATAGAAAAAACAAAAAAATTTGTGCTTGAGTATCCAGAAAAAATTATAACTATCTCTCAAGATATACCTAACAATTGTTGTACTCCTAAAAACCAACCAACGACTTGCTGTAACAAATAATTAATATTCAGGTGATATCTTTGAAAAATAAAGAAATTATAGATAACATTATAAAAAATGAAGCAACTAAAGATGATGTTTTATCCTTATTAAATATAGAAAATGGAAATAATGAATTTTATTATTTGCTGGAAGTAGCTAATAGAGTGAGTAGAACAGAATATAATAATAAGGGGTATGTTTTTTCTCAAATAGGATTAAATGCTGAACCTTGTTCTAAAAACTGTAAGTTTTGTTCAATGGCAGAATCTAATTATATGATTGATTCTAATTTTACAAAAACAATGGAAGATATTGATGAAATTAAACAGGAGGTATATGAATTAATTGGTGATGGAACAACTGATTTATTCCTCTTAACAACCGAAGATTATCCTGTGGATGAATTTATTAAAATTGGTGCTGAAATAAAGAAAATGCTACCTAAACGAATTTTATTAGTTGCTAATATTGGAGACTTTGATTTAAATACAGCTAAAAAATTGGTTGAAGCTGGATTTACAGGAGCGTATCATGTATGTCGTTTAAGAGAGGGAATTGATACTGATATTGATCCAGCAATTAGAATTCAAACTATTGAAAATATTATTTCAGTAGGGCTTGAGTTATATTATTGTGTTGAACCAATTGGTTCAGAACATATTTATGATGAAATTACTGATGAAATAATTAGAGCAAAAGATTATAATGTAAATATTATGGCTGTAATGAGACGAACACCAGTTCCAGGTACTCCTCATGGAAGTATAAAAACAATAAATGCTTTAGAATTTGCTAAAATAGCAGCAATAACTAGATTAGCTGTAAAACCATCACGTTCAATGAACGCACATGAAATTACACCATTAACTTTAATTGGTGGTGTTAATCAATTATATGCAGAAGTAGGATCTAATCCACGAGAATATAAACATAAAACCGATGTTAAAGTGAAATACACAGCTAAAAGAGTAGTGGATTTGCTTTTAGATAATGGATATTGTGTTGATAATAAATATTGTAAGTAAGATTAAATTTTGGCTTATGAATCTAATGTAGTGTAAAGTGTATATTTTTAGTAAAATATATTTTCATATGAAAACAATGTACCTTACTTAATATAGTGTGTTAGATTTTGAGCAAAAATCGAAGCATTGCCGAACCTTTTCTGTCATGCTTTAAGGTTGTGAATTCTTTCTAAAAATACATTTTTATATTGAGTTCAAACTAAAATACTTGATTTTAAGTTTTAATAGGATTAATAAATGAATAAATAAGCTTTGCTGAACATGCGGAAAATAGCTCTCGTTAAAATACTTTAAAGTGAAATTTAAATATTAATTTGGATTATTTAATGTTTTTAAAGTTTATTAAGTTATATTCACGATATTAATAAGGGAATAATGATTATTATTGGAATATAATCTTTAAAAAATTGTTTAATATTTGTTGAAAAATTACAGGGGTACATGTTCTTTTATTTAAATTTAAGAACGAATATTGGCTTTATTTCAATTTTCACAATTAAATATTATGTATTTTTAGATTTCAATATATGTGAATCATCTTATATCATGAAATAAGCATTGGAAATGCTCGAAAATTCATTCAATTCTAACACCCTACATTTATAATGAAAACGCACAAGATAAACATACTCCAAACAGTAGTAAATATTTGCACTATATCAAAGGTACGAGCATAAATTTTTTTAAGTGATTTTATGAATAAATTACAAAAATTAATCGATAAAATACAAAACATGGAAAATATTGATAATTTTATTGACGCTAAAATAATTAAAACAAGTAGTATTCAAACAGCTTTCTGGGTAAGATTTAAATGTAAATATGGATGTGGAGGATATAATACTAATTTAAATTGTCCTCCTTATACTCCAACACCAGAAGAAACCAGTGAACTTTTGAAATATTATGAAAATGCTATTTTAATTAAATGCAAAGATCCTCATTTACCATCACAAATAGCTCTCGATTTGGAAAAAATTGCTATAGGTATGGAATTTTATAAAGCAATAAGTTTTGGTGAAAGTAGTTGTATTCAGTGTAAAAAATGTAATTTAAAATTATGTATACATAAAGATAAGGTTAGACCATCAATAGAATCATGTGGCATTGATGTTTTTAATATGGTTAGAAATAATGGATATAACATGGTAGAATATGATGAAAATGGCAAAAGGACTTTAAACTTTTTTTCACTTATATTAATACAATGAATAGTGAATCAAGAATTTATTGTGTGTTTAAAAAAATATATATTCGGTATAAAAAGACCCTATATGGATATTGTTTGGCAAAATACTTAAAGTTATCGATTCTAGAACTTTTCAAGAAAAATTAGCTCGAAATGGCTTAAAAAAGATTGAAAGCCATCAAATAATGTTAAAAATGGTATTATTATCTTAAATCTTAGTTTAAAAAGAAAACCTATTATCAGTTTGGAAAAGTAAAAAATAAAAATTGTTAGGCACTTAAAATGGATTTAATACTAATTCAATCACAAGAACATGAAACACTTCCACTTGCAGAACTTAAAGCTGTTTTAAAAGCTGAAAATATTGTATCTGAAATTGAAATTATAACGAAAGGTTTAATCCATTTAAAAAACTTGAAAAAAGATGGTTATATAAATAGCTATCAAGTTTTAACAAAAAGATTGGGATACACTCATGAAATTCTTGAAGTAATCACAATTCGTGATTTAGATGATCTTAATGGCTGTTCACATGAAACTATTGAGAATCTATTCGATGGTATATTTGAAGATTTTAAAGCTATTGAATGGGATACTTACATCGAAGATGATTTTTGTGTTAGATTAAAGAGATTTGATAACGTTCCAGTTGACACGATAGGTTTTGAAAGAAAGTTAGGTGGAATGATAAAAGTCATTACAAAAGCAACCGTGAATTTAGATAACCCTACTTCACTTATTAAATTAATAATCAGTGAAAATAAACTTTGCCTCACAACAAGAAGATTTAAACTTGATAAAAAACATTTCAGGGAGGTTAAACCACATAAAAGACCCTTCTTTTATCCAGGTTCTATGGATCCCAAGTTAGCAAGAGGGATGGTCAATATTTCAAATATTAAAGAAGGACATTTGGTTTTAGATCCTTTT
The DNA here is from genome assembly GCA_031282205.1 of Candidatus Methanovirga aequatorialis. Classification (GTDB taxonomy): domain Archaea; phylum Methanobacteriota; class Methanobacteria; order Methanobacteriales; family Methanobacteriaceae; genus Methanovirga; species Methanovirga aequatorialis. The sequence goes on from JAITEE010000167.1 coordinate 5,634, forward strand.
TGTGGAACTGGTGGCATTCTCATTGAAGCTGGATTAATTGGAGCTAAGTTAATTGGTTCAGATATTAATTGGAAGATGAAAAATGGGACCAGCATAAATCTTGAACACTATGGTGTCACCGATTATGAACTTCATCATTTAGATGTTAGGGAGATGAAATTGGTTGATAAGGTTGATGCCGTGGTTACTGATCCTCCCTATGGAATATCAAGTTCAACTGGTGGTGAAGAGAGTGAAAGTATATTTTATCAATTTTTGGATTCGATAGCTAAGAACATTAAAAAGAGTGGAGTCATCACGATCGCAAGTCCTGACTCTCTTAATCTTGACAAGATCCTTAATGAACTCAAATTTGAATTAATAGAAAGACATGAAATTAAGATGCATAAAAGTTTGACTCGTGTTATTTCTGTAATTTCTAAAAAAGATTGATTATGGACTATCGATGGTTTGCTTTATAGTTAAAATAGATAATTAAATTTAAAAATATTGATATTTGATATACGATCACGTTAAACTTCTGTAGGGATAGATTCCTTTGTTTAAATATTCTTGTTTTAACCATTCTTTAAGTATGGGTTCACTGATAGTATATACTCCTTTGCTTTCATATTCAATTAAACCTTCATTTAATAATTTTTGAAGTGGAGTACTTAAAGAACTTGAACTTATATTAAGTTTTTTTGCTATTTTTCTTCTCTCAAGAGAACCTTCACTAAGACTTGTAACTATCTTCTGCTCGCGTAAAGTTAAACCACTCCATAGATTTATTAAATGAAGTGCAAGAAAGGGTAGTAAGTTCTGGAACTCTTTTTTAATTTTTTTATCAGTTAAAGGAGTGTTTTTTTCAAGTAATTGAGCAAAAGTATTCACATAATGAGGTATTCCTCTTGTACAGCTGTAAAATCTTTCAAATCCATCATCTTCAAAGATTAACGATGGTAATTTTTCTTTTAAATATTTATAAACGGTGTTCTTAGTAAAGGGTTCTATTTCTATTGTTAGCATTCTACCTCCAAATGCACCTTTTCTACCAGCTATTTTTTCAATAATGTTATCTCTTGAATTTATAGAACCAGAAAATATGTATGCAACGTTATTTTGGTTTTGAATGACACTTCTAAAAAGCCATAAAAAATTATCCAAGCCATCACCTAAATCTTTTAAAGCTTGAAATTCGTCAATAATCATTATAACTCCTTTGATCTTATTTTTTTCTTGTTCATATATTTTCTGTGGCAATTCTAAAACAAAGTCTGAAAGTTTTTTGTAGTTATCTTCTGTTTCAATAACTGGTATTGGATACCCTTCAGTGGATATAAGTTCTTTAATTTTGAAGTTTTTAGTTTGGAAATATTTTTTGATCTTACTGATAGTTGTTTTAAGTTTCTTATTACTACTTGCTTCCATCCAAGTATTATAGAATTCGTTTACTAAGTCAACTTTTGTTAACTTGCCTGTTTGATATGTGTCGATCCGTGTTAAATCTATATAGGATATTAAATAATCTTTTTCTAATTCATTTTTGATTTTTTTAAGTAAAGATGTTTTTCCAATTCCTCTAATCCCAGATAACATGACTGTTGGTGAAGAGTTTTCCTCCAGAGTATTTAATATTCTTTTTAATAAAACAACTTCTTTTTCACGATTATAAAATTTTTCATCACTCATGTTTGATTCGGTTCCCCATGCTAAACTACTCATATTTTCAACTCTAATTGATTATTTTCATGTTAATATGTTAATTGTCTGTTGGATAATCATATATTATTTTAAACATTTAAAATCACACTCACGACACGATTATAATGCATATTATAAATTAACTTAATTGATTTTGTTGTTAAATGTTATAACTAATAATATCATTATCATTTGTTTAATAAATCGATGTTTTAATTAGGACATATTTAATGAAACTGTACTAATTTAGGCACATGAGCTTTAAGTTATTTATTTTAATCCATATTAAATATGTATTTTATTTTTAAATACTTGTTCTATTTTAGAATATGTATCATAAATATATTTTTTTAAATATGTATTCTATTTTAGAATATATAACTGTGTTATTAAATATCAAAGTGTACGATTTTCGTGAAAATTTCACGACTTATTTAAAAGTATTTCTTGTAGAAAACAATTAATCCTGATATTTTATTAGAAATACAGATTATATGTGAATGGTTTTAAATTTAGGATCTTTTTAAAAGATTCTGTCAAAGATCTTGGTGATAATAGCTGTTATCACCAAAACATTAATAAAAAGTGTGTGATATTACTATTACAACAAAACATAACACATATTAATACACGTACAACGATATAGGCGAAGGCTATATTTAAAAATCGATCGTATTAATATAATAAATAGTAAGACACATATTTTTTGGCAATTAAAAAAATTTTTTATTTTATTAGATTATTTTTTGAGATAATGATATTATTTAATTTATAGCCATCGTTGAAAAGTTTATCAATTTATAAAATATCAATATCCAATATAATCTATTTAAATTTAATTTAAAGAATTTTTATAAGAAATAATATAAATTAATTGATAAACGTTACCGTTGTCACTATAATTAATTTTGTTATTAAAATATTATAAATAGTACTGTCATCCAACGCTGTCAAGCTAATATTTATATTACTTTGAATACAAATTTTTGTATTGATTTATGGTGTAAAAAAGTTGGATTTTTTCATAAAAATCAACACTTACTTATAAAGAAAACGTCAAAAATTGAAAAAATTCCAAAAAATTTTACAGTCTCATCAATACAAACATATTAACTTGACAGCATTGTACTGTCATCATATTGTCTAATAAATCGATGTTTTAATAGGATGTATTTAATGAGATTGTACTACATGTACACGAACGTTAATAAATAATAACAAACTTCAAATAAAAGATCTATAGTGAGTAATATGAGAGAATTAAGATTGGTGTCATGGAACGTTAATGGAATTCGAGCCGTTGTGAAAAAAGGATTTTTGGATTGGATGAAAAATGATCCAGGAGATATAATATCAATTCAAGAGACTAAATCTCATGTTGAACAGCTATCGGATGAAATATTAAATGTTCATAATTATAACAGCTATTTTAACTCCGCTGTTAGAAAAGGGTACAGTGGGGTTGGGGTGTATAGTAATATAGAGCCTAATAAAATCGTTTATGGATTTAATATAGAAAAATTTGATAAAGAAGGTAGAGTTTTAAGATGTGACTACGATGATTTTATTCTACTTAATATATACTACCCAAATGGTGGTATGAGTGATGAGAGATTGCGGTATAAACTTGAATTTTATGATGTGTTTCTTGACTATACTAACCGTTTAAGAGATCAAGGAAACAATCTCGTGATATGTGGAGACTTAAACACTGCACACAAACCAATAGATATAGCTAGGCCGAAGGAAAATGAAAAAGTTTCAGGGTTCATGCCAATTGAAAGAGAATGGATAGACAAATTCTTAGCTAATGGATATGTAGACACATTTAGAATGTTTAATGACAAATCAAAACAATATACTTGGTGGTCTTATAGAACAAAAGCAAGAGACCGCAATGTTGGCTGGAGACTTGATTATTTTTTTGTAAATGAAGAATTTAAAAGTAATGTAGTTGATTCTTATATTTTATCTGATGTTATGGGTTCAGATCATTGTCCAATAGGGTTGAAGATTAAAATTTAGCTCTTAAAAGAATTTATAACAAAAAACAGTTTGTTATGAATTGACTTTGGTAAAAATATCGAATTATGAGGATAAATCAATGTAGATGATAAAGAGGAGGAATCCATTAACTTTGTCATCTATTTCTTAGAATTTTTTTATATTATGAAAGAATCAAATTTAATTTTCTTAAACATTTAATTACTTCATTATATGGATGAAATGATGTTTACCCAACGGTTGCAAATGTTGAGTAACTTACTATAAACCATAAAAAAAATCATAGGTTGATGATTTTCAATCGTCGTCTAACTCTATGCCTATTTTTCCTAATGCTCTTCCTATGAATACAGTTACTAATACTGCTATTATTGTTACTATCAGTGCATAAACTACTAATCCTGTTATTTCAGAGTTGGATTTGAAAAATTCTTTTATTATAGCTTGAATAGCTGAGTTCCATGCTAAACCTGCAACTAAAGCAAATGCCGTTGTGATTAAAGTTGCTACTGTTTTTAAAATTTGTAACTCTATACCGTTGTCTTTTTTACTTGTCATGGTTTAAAACTCTCCTAACGTTTTTCTATTTTAATGGAGCATTACGTGGTTAAATAATAAATGTGATTGGTTTTAATAGGTGATATTTATCATAAATTCTTTTAAAAGTAAGTTAAAGAGATTTTATAATATTTTTAATGGCCATTTCTGGGTCTGGTGCTTCGTAGATGGATCTTCCAACGATTAAGGCATCTGCATATTTTAAGGTCTCTTTAGGATCTCCTCCTTGAATTCCAACACCTGGAGATATAATAAAAGAATCCTCTCCTACCAATTCTCTAATTTTTGATAATCTATCTATTTTAGTAGAGGGAGCAACATAATTTTTAATTCCTAAATTTAACCCCATTTTAGTTATTTTTTCTGATGCAGACTTTAAAAACATGTCTGCTCCTGGATGGGACATTTCTGATAGTAGAAAAATATCTTTATTATGTTGTTCTGCTACATCTAAACAAGCTTTTACACTGTCTGCTCCTAAAAATCCATGAACTATTAGGTAGTCTGCTCCATTTTCATAGGTTAATTTAGCTATTTTTTCGTTGGTTATTGGAATATCTGCAAGCTTATAATCACATATAACATTAAAATCAAAGTTTTTTTTTAGAATTTCTATTGATTTTAGTCCTTCTGATAAAGTTAAAGGATAACCTACTTTTATCGTGTTTATATGGTTGTAGGTTGCTTCACATAATTCATAGGATTTTAATATGTCCATTAAATCCACAGATAAAATTATATCATTCTTTACTTTTTTCATTTGATCATCTTACCATTGGTTTAATCAATTCTATAACTTTAACATCGTTTTTTAATTTTCAAATTTTTGTTAGGAGATTAAAAATTGTCTACCTCTTCATTTAACTCTTTTCGTGATTTTTTTACAAGTTCGGTTAATGTGATTATAACGTTTGTTGGTAGTGAGTCTTCACCTTTGTCTCTAATTACTTCAGAAATTGTGGTGGATAATAGAAATATTGCATGCTTATGTTCAGCTTTTGTTTTATGAATGTGATGGGGTCGTATATTTAAGGATATATATTCACCACATGTTTTTTGCATTTTATCTTCATCCTCTAAATATTTCAAAACGTATAATAAAAATTGGTGTAATTGAATCATTTCGTCTTTATACATTTAACCACATTTTTAATGCAATGTTTAAGATATTATAAATTTAGTACTATTACCATGACAACTTAATTATTTCGATATTTTAGTGCCATGAGAATTTCTATTAACTTCATTTTTATTAATATTAATGAAATTCAATATTTATTAAAAATATTTATTCATGAAGTGAATTTAGGAAAATTTATTTTCCGCTTAAATTTAAAGCATGATTAAAAAATTTAAAAATTTTGAAATATTGGGTTTATAGAAATCTTCGTCATATAAAAGTCTCATGAAATTTAAATTGTCGTAACACTATGTTGGTACAATTGATCATATGATTAGGTCTAAATTATTTAATTGGTATGACCATTCACTAATAGGACAACACTCTTACATATAATACAAATACACATATACCAATACACACATAATATGTACAGTGTTGCCAACGATAAGGTAATTGATGTGTAACCTACTTTAAAATATTTCCATGATTAACTACCTATTTCTATTAAATTATATTTAAAATTGTTGTTAAAATTAATTTTGTTTTTTTAAATTAAATATATAACTAATTGATTAAATTATAAAAAGGGTTTTAAATAATATATAAATAATGTCTATAACATATACTATTTAAATACTGTTTAAGCATCAACTGTTTAATTAAGAAAATGTTTAGATAAAAAGAGGACCAAAATGGAAATAATAAAATATGATAAAAAAGAAGATGATGAAATTATTGAAAGGTCTCAAAATGATGTTGTTGATGTTCTTCCAATTGTTAAAGGAATATTGGATGATGTGAAATTAAATGGGGATCCATCCATTAGAAAATATGGTGAAAAATTTGATAAGGTTAAGGTTAGTGATTTTAAAGTTTCAAGAGAAGAGATAGAAGAAAGTTATAATAACGTTGATGAGAAACTTCTTAAAGCCATTAAAAAGGCGATTTCTAACATTGAAAAATTTCATAGGTTACAGCTGCCGAAGGAGTGGTGTGAAGAGATAAATAAAGGAGTAATTGCAGGTGTAATAGTTAGACCAATTGAGAGTGTGGGGTGCTATATTCCAGGAGGAAAAGCTGTTTATCCATCAACTGTACTCATGACCATCATTCCTGCGAGAATAGCTGGTGTTAAAAGGATCGTCTGTTGCAGTCCTCCAAGTTCTGAGGGTAAAATAGCCGATGCAATTTTAGTGGCAGCAGATTTATCAGGGGCTGATGAGATCTATAAGATTGGTGGGGCACAAGCTATTGGTGCCATGGCCTATGGAACACAAACGATAGAAAAGGTGGATAAAATAGTTGGTCCAGGTAATATATTTGTTACAGGGGCTAAAAGATTGGTTTATGGTGAAGTGGATATTGAATTTGAGGCTGGACCATCGGAAATTCTAATAATAGCCGATGAAACAGGGAATTCAGAGTATATAAGTTATGATATTCTTTCACAAGCTGAACATGATCCTAACGCCTCATGTTGTTTGGTCACTCATGATGAAAAATTAGCGGTTAATGTGAGAAATAGAACGTCTGAGATAGTTGAGGACGCCAACAGAAAAGATATTGTTAAAAAGTCTCTTGGCAAGTATGGTAAAATAATTTTAACTGATAATTTAGAGGAATCAATTGATTTCTCAAATAAGTACGCTCCTGAGCATTTAATAATAATGACAGATAATAATGAAGAAGTTTTAAGAAAAATAAAAAATGCAGGTTCTATATTTTTAGGTGAGTATTCACCTGTTGCAGCTGGAGACTATGGCTCTGGAACAAACCATGTTTTACCTACTGGTACTGGTGGAAGGATTTACTCAGGACTTTCTACGGAGTCATTTTTAAAGAAACCAACTTTTCAAAAAATTACTTACGATGGTCTAAAAGATTTAAGTGAAACAATACTTCCAATAGCGGAGTATGAAGGCTTGCATGCTCATGTTGATTCTGTGAAGATTAGATTAAAAAGAAATGTTTGATCTTATTAAACACAAGCCATAAATTTATAAACAACTGTTGAATAACAAGGTGTCTGATTTTCATGAAAATTTCACGACTTCTTTAAAGGTATTTCCCCATAAATAACAATTAATCATGACACTTCATTAAAAGTACAAATCATATGTGAATGATTTTAAATT
>JAITEE010000203.1 GCA_031282205.1 Candidatus Methanovirga aequatorialis
TTTTTTTAAAATAACCATTTAATATTAGTTTATTTTATTAAATAAATGTTTATTTATAAATATTTTATTAAAATAGCTATTTTAATTTATAAAATCTTAAATAGATAATTTTAATGAAAGTTAAAACAACTTGATCTCTTGCAAACTTTAGTTAAAAGTCTATAAATTAAATTTAAATAGCAATGCTGTCAAGCTAATATTTATATTACTTTGAATACAAATTTTTGTATTGATTTAGGGTGTAAAATTGGAGTTTTTTAAAAATCAACACTTACTTATAAAGAAAACGTCAAAAATTGAAAAAAATTCCACAAAATTTTACAGTCTCATCAATACAAACATATTAACTTGACAGCATTGATTTAAATAGATTATATTGGATATTGATATTTTATAAATTGATAAGCTTTTCAAAGATGACTATAATATGAACAAATTTTTTATGTTCTTTTTTAGATAGTAGTTTTTTTTATCACTTTTTCTGATTTCTCATGAAACTTAAAATATTGCCCCCAACATTAAGGACAAATTATAGGTACCTGGTTTTAGATATTAAATCAGAGGTATTTATATCTAAAAATGATTTAGTATCAGCTGTTTGGGGAGCATCCTTACATTTATATGGTGAATTGGAAACAAGTAATTTTAGTTTATGGGTTATGAGATTTTTCGATTTAAATCATGAAAAAAAGAATCAATTTAATCATATTGAAGATAAAAATGATTTTCGTTACTATAAAGCGGTTTTACGATGCCAAAGAAATTTTGAAGAAAAAGTTCGAGGTTCTTTGACCATGTTACATAAGTATAAAGGTCATAAGATAGCTATTAACACTATCGGAAAATCAGGGACTGTTAAATCTGCTGTTAACAAGTTTATAACTTGCTGATCTATTAATAACAATTTGTTTTAATTAAATAATAAATTATTAATCTTTGGATGGACCAACGAGTTAATCTAATTTCGCATTTTTTTTATTGTTCTATTTAATTTATGGAGTGTGTTGTTGTTATAACTATATAGTATTATTATTATCGGCTTATTTTCTTAATTTAATAGGAGACTGTAAAATTTTGTGGAGTTTTTTCAATTTTTCGCATTTTCTTTATAAGTAAATGCTGATTTTTATGAAAAACTCCACACTTTTTTACACCCTCTTTAATAGATTAAGTATATAAACTATGAGATCCATATATAACGTTGTCGTATATGAGAAAAGTTAAGATATAGTTTACTAAACCATCGGAGGATAGCTTAATTTTTAGTTTTCAGATTAAAAATTATAAACTAAACTTTAAAAACTAATTGAACTTGTATATATATGAATGTATGAAAATATTTTTAAACTAATCGGTACGTTGTACCTACAGTGTTGTACTTTAGAAAATTATTGAGAATAATTTTGATTAATTTATTAAAATATAAAGAGGTATCAATATGCAACCTTTGCAAAATGCAGGTTATGATAGAGCTATTACTGTATTCAGTCCAGATGGAAGATTGTTCCAGGTAGAATATGCGAGAGAGGCTGTTAAAAGGGGAACCACATCTCTTGGAGTTAAATCAAGAGATGGTATTGTTCTTGTGGTAGATAAAAGAACAACGAGTAAATTGGTAGAAACCAAATCAATAGAAAAAATATTCCAAATCGATGATCATATGGGTGTAGCTACATCTGGACTTGTAGCGGATGCAAGAGCTTTGGTAGAAAGAGCAAGAATGGAATCACAAATTAATAAAATTACTTATAATGAGCCAATAAGAGTAGAAACTTTGGCTAAAAAGATTTGTGACTTAAAACAACTTTACACTCAAAACGGTGGAGTAAGACCATTTGGTTCAGCACTCATTATTGGTGGAGTCACAGGTAATGAATGTAGGCTCTTTGAAACCGATCCAAGTGGAGCCTTAATTGAATATAAGGCAACAGCTATTGGTTCTGGTAGAAATGTCGCAATGGAAGTATTTGAAAAGAATTATAAAGATAATTTATCCTTAGATGAAGCTATTAATTTAGCTTTAGATGCTGTTTATGAAGCAACGGAAGATAAACTCAATGAGAGTAATGTGGAGATAGCCGTTATTGATAAAGAAACAAAAACATATTCTAAAGTTTCTGAAAAGGATATATCAAAATATGTGGAAGAGTTACATAAAAGAAAAGAAGCTAAAAAATCAAAAAAAGATAAAGAAGATTGATTTTAATTGGTAAGAAGACCTATTTCTTAATTAGAAACTTTCCTCTTGTTTTATATTTTATTATAATCGTCATAATTATCCTTTTTTTGGAATAGTGTTATTTCATTGTTAATGACTGTTATTTATATTATATCGGTTTTGGATGGTTTTTGTGCATGGTTAATGTTAATGACGCTGTTGTTGCGAGGTTAGAGTCTCATGGAGAGAAATTTGAAATTTTAGTGGATCCCGATTTGGCTGCAGACTTTAGAAACCCTGATAACTCTAATTTGGAAGTTGAAAATATTTTAGCCGTTGAAGAAATTTTTAAAGATGCTAAAAAAGGTGATAAATCATCTGAAGAAGGTATGATTAAGGTTTTTCAAACTAAAGATGTTACTAAAGTGGCTACAGAGATCCTTAAAAAAGGGAATATTCAACTCACAGCTCAACAGAAACGTAAAATGCAAGAAGAAAAAAGGTTGCTTGTTGTTAATAAAATAGTGAGGGAATCTATTAATCCTCAAAATGGTCTTCCTCATCCTATAAATAGGATTGAAAATGCAATGAATGAGTCTAAAATTCATATCGATCCTTTTAAATCTGTGGACGAACAAGTTAAGATGGTTTTAAAATCCATTAAAATGAAGATTCCAATTAGTTTTGAAAAGGTGAAAATGGCTGTTCACTTACCTGGAGATGTTGTTGGAAATGGATATTCTGTAATTTCTAAGTTTGGTCAAATCCTCAATGAAGAATGGCAGCAAGATGGTTCTTGGATAGCTATTGTTCAAATATCTGGGGGACTTCAAGATGATTTCATTTCTCAAATGGAGAAGATCTCTGGAGGAAATTCTGAAACTAAATTAATTAGATAACGTTGGTTCTGTTTGGTAACTTTAAATGTTTTACTTTATCTTTTACTTGAATATAGTGCATTAAATAATGTTTGTAATTAATGAAATTTTTAATAATTTATTATAAATATTAAATTTTTAATTAAAGAAGTTAATAAGATTTAAATAAAATTAATTAAAAATGATATTTTAAAATCAAGTTAATAATTACAAATATTTTTTATTCCACCATATAGACTATTATTTTCCTGTTAAATTGACTTTATTTATTGAATGGTTTAATGATTCAGATATTACAATTGTTAGTATGGTAATATTTAATTACCATAGTTTTATATTAAAAATATTCTTCAATATATTGAATATGGTCTTAAACAAACTTATTTAATAAATAAAATCAATATTTTTATAAATAACCGTTTCAATAGATTAAACGACTATTTATAAACTCGACGAGAATATTTTATTAATTGGCTTTATATTTGTAATGTTGTGGGAGTAAGTTACATGATTCATGTAGAAGACAAAGGTTTGGTAGTTCCTGGAGAAATTTTAGCTGAAGAAGGTTATTATTCAGGAAGAGGAACGTTTAAAGATGGTGAAAGTATATTCTCCTCTTTGACTGGATTGGTTTCCTTAAAAAATAAAAAAATTAGTGTAATTCCTCTTAAGAGTAAATATTTACCAAAAAGAGGTGATGTTGTGATTGGTAAAATTACAGATATCCGATTTTCTATTTGGGAGGTTGATCTCAATTCTCCATACTCAGGTATACTTCCAGCATCTGAAGTTTTTGGAAGAGCAAAAAAAGATTTAAGCAGAGTATTTGGTTTAGGTGACGTTCTTTTTTTAAGAATTGTGGATGTTGATGAAGTTAACAAGGTTAGATTAGGGCTGAAAGGTAGAGGTATGGGAAAATTTAGAGAAGGAATTTTGACTAACATCACTCCAACTAAAGTTCCACGTTTAATTGGTAAAAAAGGTTCTATGATTAATATGATTAAAGAATCAACTAACTGTAAAATAGTCGTTGGTCAAAATGGTCTTGTTTGGATTAAGGGCGATAAAAAAATGGAACTCATTACTAAAAAGATTATTAAAATGGTTGACGATGAATCACATACTTCAGGGCTTACAGACAGAATTAAAAGAAGATTATATCTTATTACTCACGGAGAGGAGTTACCTGAAGAAGACTTCAATGAGGATTGCACAACAGATGAAAGTGATCTTGATGACACAAGTGATGTATCTGATGAAGAGTACTTTGAAAGTCCAAAAATTGAAAATTTTAAAGAAAATTTGAACGGTGAAGATCTATCTGAGGATAGTTCTCTTTCAAATGAAGAAAAAAAATGAGAGCTATTTGAATAGCAACTCATCGAATAATAAAAAAAATTGGTTTTATAGAACCGTACTCATATAAGGATAGCTTTTATTTTGTGTGGCACTAATATAATCTTTGATTATAGCTTTGATGGCCTTATGGGATCTATGTTTTATTATGTGATGAAGTTTGTTTTATAATGGATAGTTTTAGTTAAGAGGTGGTTTTTATCATCATAAATGGCGAAGGTAGTAGAGGAGATGGAAGATCTTTTAATGAGTTAAGGTCTTTAAAAATAGAATCAGGAGTATTAAAAAGAGCTGATGGTTCAGCTTATTTAGAGATGGGTGGGAATAAAATTTTGGCGGCGGTTTATGGTCCAAGAGAATCTTTTATCAAACGTTTATTAAAACCGAATACTGGAGTTATTAGATGTAAGTACAATATGGCTCCGTTTTCTGTGGATGATAGGAAAAGACCAGGTCCAGATAGAAGATCAATTGAAATTTCAAAAATAACTGCAGAAGCATTAAGACCCTCTTTGTTGTTGGAAAATTTCCCACATTCGATGATAGACGTTTCTATAGAAATAATTGAAGCAGAAGGTGGAACCAGATGTGCGGGAATTACCGCTGCAGCAGTTGCTTTAGCTGATGCTGGAATTCCGATGAAGGATATAGTAGTGGGATGTGCTGCAGGTAAGGTAAACGACGAAATAGTGTTAGATTTATCAGAAAAAGAGGATAAAGAGGGACAATCTGATGTTCCTATAGCTATTATGCCACGAACCAATGAAATAACCTTATTGCAAACCGATGGAATTTTAACTGAAGATGAACTTAAACTGGCAATAGATTTAGCTATTGATGGATGCCATGAAATTAGTAAAATTCAAAAGGACGCTCTTAAAAAGAGATACCTGTCAAACTTTTAGAAACGAAAAATCTTCTATTTATTAAGATTTATGTTGTTTGACTTAAAAAGAGCTTAATTTAAAGGAGATATGAGGAATTGTTATGAATATTATACCTGAAATCACAAGAGAAAGTATTACCCAAATTATTAATGATGGGGAAAGAGTTGATGGAAGAACTTTTGATCAATATAGAGGAATTCAAATTGAAACAGATATTATTTCTAAGGCAGAAGGCTCTGCAAGGGCTAAAATAGGATATACTCAGGTTATTGCAGGTGTTAAAGTTTCTATCGGTGAACCATTTCCAGACACTCCTAATTTAGGAGTTTTAATAACCAACACTGAAGTATTACCTATTGCAGATCCAAGTTTTGAACCAGGTCCACCTAATGAAGATTCTGTTGAACTTGCAAGAGTGGTGGATAGAGCTATTCGTGAAAGTGGAATGATTGATTTAGAAAAATTATGTATTGAAGAGGGTAGGAAAGTTTGGATGCTCTTTGTAGATTTGCATATAATTGATTATGATGGTAATCTGTTTGATACTGCAACTTTAGCTGCAGTATCGGCTCTTTTAAATACTAAACTTCCAAAAACTACCTTGGATGATGGTGAAGTGATCATCAACGATGAAATTAAAGAAGAACTTGTTTTAAATAATAAAGTTACAATGTCAACTTTTGTTAAAATTGGTGATAAAATGGTTCTTGATCCTTCTTTAGAAGAAGAAACTATTTTAGATGGAAGATTATCCGTTGGTGTTACAGAATCTGGAAAAATATGTGCCATGCAGAAAGGTGGAGATAAATCTCTTCTTAAAGAAGATATCTTTGAAGCTGTTAATATGGCTATTTCAAAATCTAAAGAACTAATTAAAGAAATTGATAGTTAACTTATCAGGCTTTTAATATTAAATGGTTACCATGATCATTTTAACAAAAAAGTTTAAAACTGATGAACTTATTGGTATTGGTTTGTCTGTATTGGCCATGTTCTTGCTGGTTGTAATTGTATCTTTAGGATTAAATAATGCACTGTCTACAGATGAAGGATATACTTTTCATTTGATGGGTATGTCTTATAAAGATGCTATATTGACCACTGCAGGTGATGTTCATCCACCTTTATACTACATTCTCTTAAAATTTGTTATTGGTCTATTTTCACCAGGAAATAGTTTTAATATTATTGTCGGTAAGCTTTTTTCACTTGTTCCTCTGATTTTACTGATATTTTTTAGTTTAATAAAGGTGAGGAAAGATTTTGGATGGTTAGCTTCGGGTATTTTCACATTCTGTATTGTTGCCATGCCAAGAATGATGTTTTACAACCTTGAAGCTAGAATGTATTCTTTATCTGTGTTGTTTGTAACTTTGAGTTTTTACTACTGCAGCATGATTACCAACGAATCTAACAGAAAAAATTGGATAATTTTCACTTTATTTAGTTTACTTGCAGCCTACACCCATTACTATGCAACAATAGCCATTTTTTTCATGTATCTACTACTTATATATAACATACTCTCAAAGAATAAAAATTTGATTAGAACATGGGTACTATCTTCAGTGGTCACAATATTGGCTTACATTCCTTGGATTTATTTATTCGTTAGTTGTTCTAAATACTTTAACAGTACTCAATGGACTCAACCTACCATCAATAATATAATTTCAATCTTTGCGTTTATATTTTCTCCTATAAAAGACGTATATGAATTTAAATATCTTTTAAATAGATCGTTAAATATGACGTTTGAAATATTTGGAGTGTTACTATTTGTTGCATTCGTTTTGTTGTTTATTTTTCATATATCCAAGAGAAATAAAGAAAATGGAAGTTCTCTTACGTTTATTGAATGGAGTGGTATTTTTGTTTTATTTTCCACGATATTTTTTGCAATTCTATTTTCTTTTTCGATTAAACCCATGTTTGAAGTAAGATACATTACTCCAATGTTAGGTTGTTTATGGTTGTCTTTCGCAGTTTTGTTATCTAAGTCCTACTCTACAAAAAAAATTTTTGCTCCAATTTTAATAGTTCTTTTGTTGGTTGGTTTTTCTCATGGTGTTACATTTATAGACTTCAAACATCACTACGATGAATCGATTTCAGATTTTAAAAATAATTTAAATCAAATAGATAAGAACGATACTGTAATATTTCTTATTTATCCTTGGGCTGAATATTTCGTTGAATATTATTATACTGGAAATAAACTGATCATATGGAGTGATACTAATCAAACGGTTTTAAATGGGGAGAAAGCATCGAAAAATGGAAATGTATTGCTTTATGATATGGGTGTTGGAGTATTAGACCCTAAAAAAGGCAACTATGTTAATACAACCTTAATTATTGATGGATTTAAGTTAGAAAATGTAAGTAGGTTAATAATACCAGATTACTACCGTTACTTTACAAATCATGTTTATACAATTAAGCCTCAATAGACCACAATCTTTATATATAACCTAAACTTAAATGTTATAATGGATTATCATTAAGTTTTAATGTTAAATTAAAATATATTGTTATTTTTAATAAATTGAGCTCAATATTATTTATTATGATGATAATATCTCTTTATAGATTATTAATTTAATTGTACTTTACAAAGGTTCTCTAGATTAGATTAAATGAATATCAATAAGATGGTGATTAAATGGCAAGAACAAAAAAAGTAGGTATTACAGGAAGATTTGGAGCAAGATATGGGAGAAAAGCAAAGAGATCAGTTAAACTTATAGAGGAAAACATGAAAAAAAAACATGTTTGTCCTAGATGTGATAGACCTTATGTAAAAAGAGTGAGTGCAGGTATATGGAAATGTAGAAAATGTGGTGTTACATTTACAGGAGGAGCTTATGTTCCAGTAACTCCAATGGGGAAATCTGCTTCACACAATATAAAAAAAGTTGTTGGAGGATTATGATTGTACAAATGCAATGTATGTGGATTGGAAATAGATCCTAAAAGCTACATGGAAAATAAATGTCCTGAATGTAGAAGTAGAATTCTCATGAAAATGGTTCCTGAGGTAAAAAGAACAGTTTCATCAAGATAAAATGGCAGTGACATTAATTTCAAAACTTTAAAACGAATTGACTTGGTTTAAAACTATTAGATAATCTAATTTTTTTTTATCAACCTTTTAAAGTTGTGGAACAATGATTATATCAACTTCTCGAAAACCATCTCAGAGAACAAGAATCTTTTGTAAAAACCTTTCAACGGCTCTTGGTTATGAATACATAAACCGAGGAAAGATGAGTTTAAGAGATCTATATTTAAAATCATTGGAGAAAGATAAAAATTCAATAGCTATTATTTCTGAACTTAAAGGAAATCCTTCTAGATTGAATTTTCTTTCAAATAGGGGTGATAAGAAATTAGAGTTAAATATTTCAACCGATCCAAATAAAGAAAGATTGAATATAAGAACCGATGATTTAAGTTTTAAATGCAATAAAAAAGGTTTAGAGTTTATAGCTGGTATTTTAAATATTAAAGAAAATCAAAATCCAGTTAACAATTATATTCTTATTGATGGTTACACCAAAAAAAATAACATGGCTATTATCGAGTTTTATGATGATAATGGAAATAAGACAGAACTTAAAATAGCCATTAAATCTTTAAAGAGATATTGATAGATAGCAATATCTTAATAGTTTACTTTTTTTTTAGTTGTAAATATTTTTATTTTCACAAAGTGCTTTTAAAATTGTAAATGTTGTTTTTATGTCTGAAGATCGTTTAACAATTCTTAATCATGTTAAAGGGGCGATTACCATTGATTTTGATAGTAGGAGAGAAGTGGATATTATTTATAATGCGATCTATTTAGAACTAAAAACAGCTTCTGACTATCGTTCTAAAGTGGATATTGAAATTGAAGATAGGATGATGACTATCTTTATTAAATCACAAGATATGACTTCTTTTAGAGCATCTATGAATTCGATTATTAAATGGATTAAATTGTCCTATGAAATGATTAAAACCATTGATTGTTAACGTTAAGTTTAGAAAATAAGATTATTAATTAAGATCGTTTTTTAGAAGTTTGATCAATCTTAAACTATATATACTAACTAAGATTAAAAGATTATTTTATTTAAACCATATAAAAAAAAATTAATTTATTATAATTTGGATAAAATAGTAATTAAATTAGACTACTCATTTAAAGGTGATAAGATGGAGATTCCTCAGAAGATACAAGATCAACTAAATAATTTTCAAAAATTACAACAACAAGCAGAGGCCGTCACTGTCCAAAAACAAAATATAGGGATTCAGATTCAAGAAACTCAAACGGCACTTGAAGAACTTAAAAAAACTGACTCTAATGCTACAGTATATAAAACAGCTGGAAGTTTGTTGATAGAAGTTAAACAAGATGAAATCACTGAAGAACTAAAAGAAAGAACTGAAACTCTTAAACTTAGAGAAAAAACAATATCTCGTCAAGAAGAAAAGGTTTTAGGTAAACTTCAAGAAATGCAAACGAGTATCCAAGAGTCTATGAAAGAAGCAGGTATTCAATAGTTTTATGTTTTGGATAACCGTTTAATATGTTGATGCATTACTGGTTCTTAAGAGAATTTAGCTAATATTGATGGGAATCGTTTACACATAGATGTTGGTTGACTAAATAGAAGAGATATAACTGGTTTGGCGGGAGATGCCGTAGTGAAAAAACTTAAGAAGTTGGATGGTCGTGATTTGGATGAAATAGCTGATTTTTTATATGATGAAGTCTTCAAATTTATTAACTCTAAAGTCCAATCCAAAGAGATTGAAGATATTGATATAAATTTTGAAATTTCATTTAATGATGGTGTAAACGTCCTTGATGTAAAAACAGACATGTCAGCTGATTTTGATAAACTTTCAAATAATGATCCAGATTTAATATCTGAAGCCTGTGATAACGCACTTGGTCTTTTAGATGCCTATCTAAATGAACACTTTAGAGAATGATCACCTCTTCATTTGTTGTTTTTTGACATGAATGGTTTTATTAGACGTTGAACTATTTAAGTTGATTGTTTATGCTGGACAATAAAATTTCTTCTGGCTCTGTAGTCACATCCTCTTTTGAACAAACGGATACATAATAATTGTTTAATTTCCATGTTTTTAGTTTCACATCTCCAATTTGGTTTTCTTCTGTATCTTGGATTATGTTTCTCTCCAATGTATATATGAATGACTTTAAATTTGCTATTCCTGCTCCTTTCATTTTTACATAACTTTCTTTTACGGTCCATATTTTAAAGAAGGTGTCAATAGGATTTTTACTACCAATTATATACTCATGTTCTATTGAGTGAAAAAAGTTTTTAGATATCCCCTCATAATCTAAATCTTGAGCTTTCTCAATATCCAGTCCTATATTTTCATCTGAAACTCCAACTAAAACAAATTTATCACTATGAGAGATGTTAAAATGGATGTTAGGATAATTTTCTAAATATGGTTTACCGTTATCATCAATGGTTATTGTGTAGCTGTCAATTCCAAGTTTACTAAGAGTATATTTTAATAGTATTCTTCCTCCACCAGAGAGTAGTACGTCTCTATTAAAAAGATATTTTTCCTTCAATGACTTTAAACAATCTTCGGTAAGGTAACTACTCATAACTTTCATATCTAATGAAGATACATTAAAATAGTTTAAGTTCATCATGTTGTACTCACCTAATCTTTCAACATCTATCCAAAAAAGTATATTACAACTTCTCAAAATAAGTTTTTCATTGTATCTCTTGATTTATTGACTTACATTTCTTTAAAGATTATTAACGTACTTAGATACTATTTATAATGATTTTGGTAAAGTTTGTCAATTATAAAATATCAATATCCAATATAATCTATTTAAATTTAATTTAGAGAATTTTTATAAGAAATAATTAGATTAATAATTGATAAACATTAACATTATTACTATAATAATTGATAAATCTTTACTCTAAAAACTTTATCTTTTAAAGTTAGAAAATTTGAGTTTTGTTTTTCAGCTTCTTCAATTGTTATGATTGAATTAATGGATTTAAGAGAGTAGTGTCATGACAATTTAATTTTAAATATTTATATGGTTGAAAATTACATGAATAATAAATAGTAAAATAAGCTGGAATTTCACAAAAAAACGCAGATGAAAATATATTATGTTTGAAT
>JAITEE010000025.1 GCA_031282205.1 Candidatus Methanovirga aequatorialis
AGGGCTGCAATGGGGGATTATGTTCATTTTGTTGATAGTGATGATGAGATATTTCCAAATACTTACACAACACTAATAGAATATTTAAATGATGAACCTAATTTTGTTTTATTTAAAGAAGACTGTATTGTTGCAAATTCAGAAACTGTTCAGCAAGATTTCGTATTTAAAAATTTAGTTAATAATATAGGTTCTAATGAGCTAAAAAATCATCTTTTTTTAAAAGAAGATATAAAAAAAATAAGAGGTGCCTTTAGTGTAGTTTTACATAATAAACTTTTTAATAGGGTCTGGCTTTTGAATAATACCAAGTTTTGGGTTCCGAACTTATTCACCGAAGATACATTATTAACCTTTGAAATATTACTCAAAACTGAAAAATTTAAAGTATGTTTGGATAAACTTTATCATTATTATTATCTTAACCCTATAAGTACAATGAATAATAAGAATAATAAACTGTTCACTGATGCTTTATTTGTTTTTGATAAAGTATTTGAATGTATTCATCTTGAGGTTAGATATGAATTAATATATTTTGTATTAGATAATTTTTTAGGATTTTATAGTAGTTATTCCAGTTATATGAGTAATAAATTTGATTCTTTTTTCATTGAAATATTAGAAAAATATGATAATATTGATTTTAAATTCATGAATAAATATCAGTATCAATGGTTTAAAAATGATTCAAAGCTTAAATTATTTGTTCCATACATTTTAAATAAAGAAGATTTATTCTTTCAAGAAATAATTGATTTCAAGGAACATACAATAATACCATATTCTATGAAAGAAAAGAACACTATAAACTATGATAAAAAGAACATAATGTTTAAGAGTTTTAAATTAGATATTTTGATAGAACATGTTCTAAATAAAAGGTTAATTGGCTTAAAATTAGACTTAGAATCAATATTTATTTCTGTATTGTGTTTACTTTTAACAAAATTTGTTTATAATAATAAAATTTTAATTACAAAGTTATATAAGAAGAGTTCTTACTTAAAAGATAATGAATATAAGTTCTATGTGGGTGGTGATTTTGAGAAGATAATTTTTGGTCTTAATGTTGATACATCTTTAGATTATCAACTTTTTTTAAAGAAAGTTAAAAAACAAAATAGGACAGTAATTGAATATGAAAATTATTTTCAAAAAACTTTTAAAGATTATAATAATATCATTTTACCTGATTTTCAATTTTATTATAATTTAAATGAAAATAAAGAACATAATTCTAAAATTAATAATAATACTCTAAAATTTAAATATGAATTAATTCCTGAATCTAACTTTACAGTAATTATTGATGATAATAATATGATAATTAAGTATAATAGTAATTTATATGATGAAAATCTAATCAATTTATTCTTCAGTAATTTTTCAACTGTTTTTAATAAGTTTATAGATTATAATAATCAAACTCTTAGTGATATTTCATTATACTCCAAAGAACAAAATAATAACCAGTTATCTACAGTGACTGAAACTTTTAATAAAATAGTTGATAATTATGGGGATAAAATAGCTTTAATCGCATCTGATAAGACTTTAACTTTCAATGAATTAGATGCAGAATCCAATAGAATCGCTAATAGCTTAATTAAAAGAGGATTAGAAAAAGGAGATAAGGTACTTCTTATCTTAAATAGAGATAGTAAACTCATTAGTGCTATTTTTGGTGTTATTAAAGTTGGTGGCGTGTTTATACTTATTAATCCTGATGATCCGCTTGATAGGATTAACTTCATAAGAGATGATACTGATGCTAAGTTTTTGGTTTCTTTTGAGGGTTTTATAGATAAGATTCGCTCGCATTCAAAGATTTTATATCCTTATATACATCTTGAAAATAAAAATGATGGTTTCCATAAAGATATATTCTATACTGGCAGTACATTTGTATTCAATGTCAATGATTTTGTTAGAGAAGATGATAATTTAACCAACACTCGTTTGAAACCAAGTGATGTTTTATGCATTGCTTATACTTCTGGGTCTACTGGTTTTCCTAAAGGTGTTGTTTTAACTCATGATTCTATACCTAATAATGTTGAATTGAAGTCTATTTTTAATATTATGGATTTTAATGATAATGATAAGTATTTACTGGATTTAAATCAAAACTTCGCAGTAGCCTTTTTCTCTGAATTATTAATTTTCTTAAATTTGGGCATATCTATTGTTTTGACTGATGAAAACCAGCTTATTGATCCTTTGAAATTAAAGAATTTACATGAAAAAACTAAGTTTAATATGATGGTTGCTATACCTTCTAAATTGAATGAATATTTAAAAAATGATTTTATTGAGGATTTAGTTAAAGAAATGAAAATGATTGTTTTCATAGGTGAAAAACATACAGCTAACTTGGTAAATCGAGTTAAATCTATAAATAACAACCTCTATTTAATTAATGTTTATGGTGCCTCTGAAACATTTCTATCAAATATCAAATTAATTGATGATTATAATCAATGCATTGGCAAACCTGTGCAATTTTTCAATGAATTTGTGGTTGATTTGGATAATAATCCTTTACCTGAAGGTATGGGGGGTGAATTGGTTGTTGGAGGGCAATGTTTAGCAAAAGGTTATTTAAATGATTATGAACTTACAAAGGAAAAATTCATTAAAATAAACAAGACTCCTTTTTTTAAAACTGGAGATTTAGCTATAGATGAGAATGGAAATTATAGTATTATTGGCAGGTTGGATAATCGGATTAAACTTAGGGGTCAGAGAATTGATCCTGGTGAGATAGAAAACAATGTTCCAGAAGATATTGGTGTTGAAAAAACTATTGTCACAGTTAACAATAAAAACGATAATCAGGTTTTAGTCTTATATTTCACAACTAAGTCAAAATTTTTAAAGGGCGATGAAATAAATAAACTGAAAGAAGACATAGAAAAAAATCTGAAAACAAAACTGCCACAGTATATGGTTCCTCAATCATATGTTTATCTTGATGGGTTTCCAAAGACACCAACAGGTAAAATTAGCATGAAAGAATTAAAAGATTATGAAGATAATATTGAAGAAATCATTGAACCATCTAATGACTTAGAACAGACAATATATAATATTTGTGTTGATATTCTTGGTCATGATGATTTTGGAGTTAATGACAGCTTTTCGAGTATTGGTTTTTCATCGTTAAATATTGTTAATCTATTTTACAAAATTTCTAATTATAATAGTGTATTATTTAGTTTAAGAGATTTACTTGATACTAATTATAATATTAGAACATTAGCAAAGGAAATTGAAAAAGAAATTAATCTATTAAGTAAAACTTCGTTAAAAAATCATTCATTAAAGAAAAAAAATAGTCTGAATAATAATTCTCATTTTAACTACTATCCTTTAAGTCCACAACAAAAAGTTTATTTATCTAAAATTGAAGATTACTATAATGATTTTAATTATAATCTATTGGAAGTGATAGTTTTTGATAAAAGTATTTCTGATGTTTACAAACTAAGAGACGCTTTAATTAAAACTATTGATTTAAATTATTTTATTAAAACATACTTCATAAAAAAAGATAGCAATATCTACCAAAAGAAAAATAAGAATCATAAAATTAATATAAAGATACATAATAAAAAAATCACTGATGAAATAAAAAAAGAGTTTGCTAAACCGTTTAACTTATTTAAAAAACAACTATTTAGATTTGAATTATATTATTGGGATGATGAAATTAGTCTGATCTGTGATTTTCATCATATTATTTTAGATGCTCTTTCATTGTTCCTATTCTTTGATGATTTAGTTAAAATATATCAAGATGAATTGATTATTAAAGAATTTGATTATTTTGATTATGTTTTAGAGTTATCTGAAAATATTGTTTGTAGAAGTAGTGATGAAAATAGTGTTTATGAAAGTATTTATGATAGTAAATATTTTGATGAGCAAATCGAAAAATTCCCTTTTGAAAAATATGATAGTTTAAAATCTGTTAAAAGATATGATTTGATTAAACTATTTTTAAGGTTTGATAAAAATACTATTGGGGATTTTTTGGAAAAAAATAATATCCTTGGACAAGATTTATTTTTAGCATCCTTAGTTCTAGCTGCAAGTAAATTCATTGGTATGAATGATGTTTTAATTGAATTTATATCTCATGGACGAGAAAATAGTAAGTATTCTAATGTTTTCGGCCTATTTTCAAAGAATATTCCATTATTTTTTAAATTAGATTATAATTCATCTTTTGGAGATTATATTAGATATATTCAACAAACTTATTCTGATGGAATCAAATATTCATCAGGAACAATAGAAAAGTCTAATCAGATTTTAAGAAATATTAAACCTAAAATATTATTTAACTATATAGATTATTCTTCAAAGAATAGAAAATATTCTTTTGAGACAGGTGAACATTTGAAGATTGATGAGAATGAAATAAGTGTCATAGTCTATGTTGATGAAGAATATGGTGTTTCTATTGAATATAGTGATCATATTTACTCTGATGAGGATATTAAAAAATTCAGTGGTATTTTTGAGTTGATATTACATAGAACTATTAAGGAAGTTAAAGGAAAAATAAAAGACATAGTAAAATAATTAAGTTAAAATCTGATTTAAAAGGTTTGATAGTATGAAAATAGCATTAGTTAATACATTAGGTCGTTATTCAAAAACTAAATATATTCATCATGGTATTGCATATATAATTCAATATGCTAACTTACATGGTGAGAAAGTTGACTTCATAGATTTAAGAAAATTTAGTTGGAAAGAATTTAAAGACATTATTAAATGTTATGATTTGGTAGGATATAGTGTTGTTTCTAATGATTATCAACGAGCAATTAAAGCTATTTCTATTAATAGAAAAGCCAATAGTGATGTTACAGTAGTGGTTGGAGGCATCGATCCAAGTATAGACTCAGGCAAGTATGTGAAAAATCAGAATATAGATTATGTTGTTGCTGGTGAGGGAGAAATTTCATTTTTTAAGATTATTCAAGCTAAAAAAGCGAATAAGAAACTTGAAAAATTGATACTTGGAGAAAGGATTGAAAACTTAGATGAGTTAGGTTTTATCAATAGAGACATATTCCCAGAAGAAGAAGCTTCAGACCCATATTTTTCCAAACGTAGATTCAGTATTTTTGTTGGTCGTGTATGTTTATATAACTGTAAGTATTGCCAGCCAGTAACTAGAAGTATGTTTGGATCAAGATTGAGAGTCAGGTCTCCAGAACATGTTGTTAAAGAATTGATTTACCTTAGAAATAAATATGGGCTATACTATTTCCAAATTTTAGATGACAATATTCTTCAAAATAGAAAATGGCTCCACGAATTCATTGAATATTATAAATTCAATAATTTTGAAGCTAAGTTCATGATAGGTGGAAGATCAGATAATGTAATCAAGTTTGAAGACCTAATTAAAGAACTTCATGAAATGGGATTGAGAATGGTTTTCATGGGATATGAATCTGGATCTAATAGAATGTTGAAATTGTTTAATAAAGGAACCACCGTTGAACAAAATGAACATGCAATATCTATATTAAATAAAAACAAAATACAGTCTATTGGATCTCTTATGTTTGGATTTCCCCAGGAAACTAAATATGATATGAAACTAACAGAGGAATTCATAAAAAGGAATCCAGATATCTTTTGGGAAATATTTACATTTATTCCATTTCCGGGGACTCATCTTTTTAATGAATATAAGAAAAAAGATTTACTTTATAATCCAGAAAATCCTGACAATTCAACATATAAACCTAAGATTAAAGGTGTTAATTATTATCGTGTTGTTTGGATGATATTTAAACTAAACTTCAAATATAAATTTAGAGACAAATTCAATTATAGATTAACGGAATTTTTAACTTTAATTTATAGATTTTTAAGAATACAATATTTTTATATTTGTGAACATTTTAAAAAAATTTGATTATAATAAGGCTATTGACAATTATTTTTGTTTAATTAATATTTAAATTGAACTAAACAATATAGAATATATAAATTATTAATTAAAAATTTTTTAATAATATTTTATTAAAATGTATTTTGTTCATTGAAAGCAGAATTGTCAACAAGCTCATAATAATAAATAATCTTAATTCAAATCTATTAAATCCATTTTATAACATTATTTATAATCCAGTTTTTCATTTTAATAAAATGCTCAATTACACACTAGGAGAGGCATATGAAAATAGCAATTGTCAACACAAATAAAATTAGTCCATTTAAACATGACGTTCATTTTGGTATTGCATATATAATTCAATATGCAAAATTACATCTGGAAAAAGTAGATTATTTGGATTTAAGCATAGTTAATTGGAATAAATTTGGAAAAATAATTGAAGATTATGATTTGGTAGGATATAGTATTTTGTCCCATGATTACTATCATGCAATTAAAGCTATTTCTATTAATAGAAAAGCCAATAGTGATGTTACGATAGTAGTTGGAGGCATCGATCCAAGTACAGATTCAGACAAGTACATGAAAAATTTGGATATAGATCATGTTGTTACTGGTGAGGGAGAAATTTCATTTTTTAAGATTATTCAAGCTAAAAAAGAGAATAAGAAA
>JAITEE010000039.1 GCA_031282205.1 Candidatus Methanovirga aequatorialis
AATGTTCAAGGAACACATTTCGACAATAATAAAGCCACTGGTGGTGGTGGAGGCATATGGAACTATGAACATTCCATCACAGTATCAGACTCCACCTTCAATAACGGAGAAGGTTTTAACGGTGCTGGTATAGGTAATTATTTAGGTGATGCTAAGTTATCCAATTGTAATTTCACCAATAATAAAATTGCAACTAATGGTGGAGCAATAGAAAATTGGGGAAGTACATTGAGAATAGAAAACTGTAAATTCAACAACAACGAAGCAAAACAATCTGGAGGAGCTATTGACTCATACTCAAGCACATTAACCATCACAGGTTCCAGTTTCACGTATTGTAAAGCTGGTAATTTGGGTGGAGCTATAAACAACATTGACTCATGGAGTAATAGTATTGGATCAAGTGGTTTCACTAGTAACACTGCAAATAATGGTGGTGCAATAGCCACGAATAAAGCAATAGATACAGGTGCTTGCACATTCAGTAACAACAAACCTAACAACATATACAAGCATTAAAAGAAGTGAGTTCCTTTGAAAATAAACATATCAGTAGAAACCGTAGTGCTTATCGCAATTCTCACAGCCATTGCTTCTGTGGGAAGAATAGCATTTGCGTCTATACCATCAGTACAACTTGCTTCATTTATCATCATAATATCAGGCATATTTTTTGGTGAAAAAGTAGGTTTAATCACAGGTCTGCTGGTTCCTATCGTTACAGATATGTTAGGAATGGGAATAGGTTCATGGACAATATTCCAGATGATCGGATGGGGATTAATGGGCTTAAGTGCAGGAACCCTATCACAACTACTAAATAAAAATGACCTCTATGGATACTTATCCAGAGGAATTTTCGGTTTCCTGTGGGGATTTCTCTTCGGTTGGATAAACGACATCTCAATGATATTTTTCATGAGCGTTCCTAATTTGAATACTTTCATGGGTCTGTTTGCTGCAAGTTTCACCTTTGATTTGATTCATGGCTTGGTGAATTTATTGGCTTTGACTCTGTTATTTGAAAGATTTAAGAGAATATTCATAAGAATAAAAAAAAGATACTTACATGAAAAATCCCTTGGCACTGAAATAGACACTTAATATTTTTTTATTTTTTTTTTTATTATTAGAGTGAGAGGTGGACAAAAGTCTAAATTTTAAAATTAAAAAGCTCTAAAAATGCTTTAATTTAGAAAATAAGAAAATTTTTTCTTAAAAAAAATTAGTTTTGACCACATCTCAGAGTGTTAGATTTATGAACAAAAAATCAAAAACATAATCGGAACCTTTTTTGCCATGTTTTAAGACTATAAATATTTCACTTTTCCAAAATAGTACATTTTTTTTATATCGGAGTTTAATCATAGTACGCATTTTTTTTTATATATTGAGAGGTAGTCAAAACTAATTTTTTTTTTAAGAATCTAAAAAAAATTTAGACTTTTGTCCACCTCTCAGTGTCTATTTTATTAAAAAGACAGGTTGAGGAAGTTATTATATGAAAATACTAAATAAATTTATGAAATTTAAGAGTAGTAAATATTTTTTAGGTAAGAGAAACCCACCCATATTATTATATCTCTATCCCATTATTCTTTTAAGTGTATTATTATTGGTTGCTGCACCTAACACGCTTGTTAACGACACAGGTGATAGTCAAATATACACTGATAATAGTAGTAGTGTGGTGTTTAATTGCACTGCCACACCAATTAGACAAGATTTTAATAATAATGGTCTGGTTCAAATGAATATAACCTCATCAGAGACAGTAAATAAAACATTCAAAATTATCATGGACGATAAACAATACACAACCATGTTAAATGGTAACAATAGCAATAATATAACTTCTGATGTATTCACAACGGAGAATAGTATTAATAAAACCATAACTGTACTGGATCCAACCAACAATAATACTATTAACTTGAATGTGAATTTTGAAAATATTAAACTCATAAACTACGATATAACACCAAACACTAAAACCATTACTATAACTCAAGATACTCCTAATGGAATCCAAGAAGCTATTAACAACTCTAATGATGGAGATACAATAATATTAAAAAATGGAATCTACAAACAATGTAATATTACTGTTAATAAGGGCGTGACTATAAAAGCAGAAACAAAAAGCGGAGCAATAATAGACGCAGAAGGACAAGGACGAATATTCAATGTAACAAACACCAATGCAGTCTTAGATGGGTTAAACATAACAAACGGAGAAGCACCTAATATTAGTGTTGGTGGTGGTGATGGTGGTGGTGTATACCTTAATGGTGGTAGTGTGACAAATTCTACTATCACCAACTGCAATAGTACTCATGGTGGTGGTATATACATTAATAATGGTAATGTGACAAATTCTACTATCACCAACTGCACTAATCGTGGTGGTGATGGTGGTGGTGTATACCTTAATGGTGGTAGTGTGACAAATTCTACTATCACCAACTGCACTGGTGGTGGTATAAACCTTAATAATGGTAATGTGACGAATTCTACTATCACCAACTGCACTAGTGATCGTTATGGTGGTGGTATAAACCTTAATAATGGTGGTGTGACGAATTCTACTATCACCAACTGCCATAATGGTGGTGTATACATTAATAATGATGGTAGTGTGACGAATTCTACTATCACCAACTGCACTGGTTATGGTTGTGGTGGTGTATACATTAATAATGATGGTAGTGTGACGAATTCTACTATCACCAACTGCAATGCTTATTATGGTTGGAGTGGTGCGAGTGGTGGTATACACCTTAATAATGATGGTAATGTGACGAATTCTACTATCACCAACTGCACTAGTGATCGTTATGGTGGTGGTATACACCTTAATAATGATGGTAATGTGACGAATTCTACTATCACCAACTGCGCTAGTTATAATCGTGGTGGTGGTGTATATCTTAATGGTGGTGGTAGTTTGATGAATTCTACTATCACTAACTGCACTAGTAGTAATGAGGGTGATGATGATGCATGGGGTGGTGGTGTATGCCTTGATGGGAGTGGTAATGTGACGGGTTGTACTATCACCAACTGCACTAGTGATCATTGTGGTGGTATATTCCTTAATGGTAGTGGTAGTGTGAGTTATTGTCGTATTGTTGATAATAATGCACTTGATGGAAAAGAAGCTTATATTAATAATAGTGGCAGTGCTGACTTTAATTGGTGGGGTGCTAATAATATCACTCAGCTCATAAATGGTAGTGTTGTGCCTAGTAGTTATTATCAACTCCTATTAACAGCTGGAAATGTTTCAACGGTTGATGAGGTTAAAGATTATTTTGGAATGGTACCAATATCTTTGGGTTGTGGTTTGGTTCTTAATGGGACCGATGATTCTACTGGTAGTAATAATTTGCCTGATTTCACTGGTAACACTACATTAAGTAATGTTTCGAGTCATGATCTACTATTATTTAGAGATGTTGTGAGGAGTTTTACTCCAGGTAAATCCAATAGTTTTAATGTTCCTAATGGATGGAATGACACTCTAAACAGTCAGGGTAGGTATAATTATACTGGTGTTGTTGACAATCAAATTTTAGATATTAACATTATTGATAAAGATCTTAAGAGTGTGAATCTTGTTATTTCTAAGACTTGTAATGTTACTAATGTTGTTGTTGGTGATGTTATTGGTTACACAATCAAGGTAGTGAATAATGGTATGGTGTCAGTTGCTAATGTTACTGTGAACGATACAATGAGTAATGATCTTAAATATATTAATAGTAATAGTAACAATGGAGATTATAATAGTAATTCTGGTTTATGGAGTATTCCTATTTTGGGTGTTGGTGAAATTGCTAATTTAAATATGACTTGTAGAGTTGTGGGTGTTGGTGATGTGATTAATAGTGCTCATCTGTTTTTAGGTGATAATAATTATATTAATGTTGGGGTTAATGATTCGAGTGTTATGATTAATAGTAAATCAGTTCTACATCCTGGTGATGATTCTAATTTGTTTTGGAGTGGTTTGCCTTTGACTGGTTTGCCTTTAGTTGTTTTGATTCTTTTTGTTTGTGCTTTGTTCGGTTATTTCCTTAGGAGAAGATAGATTTATGGAGTGGGTAGGATTTTCTTTATGAAATCTTGTACTTTCTTTCTTAAAATTTTCCTTTTTTTAAGATCAAATAAGATTTCATTGAATATTCTACTGTCATGCGGTGAACCTTCATGGATTAATATGGTTAATGGTTTACAGGGTCTTTTGATCCATTGTAATTGTCATTTTAAAACCTGAATAAAGCCCAATACTTGCAATAAGCTCTTTTATAGTCTTTAGTAGGCAACATTTGCTTTACTATAAAAACTTCCCACTAAACTTCAAATTCAATGCGATTGAATTTGAATCAATTATTATGGCCTTAATATTCCTTATTTTTTTAAATTGAAGCTATATTTAATGTTTTTAAAGCTAATTCCAAGTATTTTGTACCTTACTACGTTGAATAAATCTCTCTTATTTGTTCTATACTTTGGTAAGTCTTTAATACCAAGAAATTTCACGAAGCCTAAACCCTCCAGTTGTGGCAGATTTCATCAGACGATTGGGTAAAAATTTAGATAGAGGGATTAATCACATGAAATATAAGTTTTACCTCACACTAATAATAAGATTGAATGTTACAATTGTGTTTCTTTGACTAATGAGCAGAAAAAGATTTATAGGACCTTTGAAGGACTTGATAGAGCAATTAAATTGGGTAGAATTAGATGGCATTTAAGAAATAGAAAAGAAATTTCTTTTTGTGAATAATTTTCCAACTTATCACCATAATTTTTTCACAAAGCCACGTAACTCCATGAAGAATTTTATCATTTCTTTTTTCCTGGAATTAGGTGGAAAAGATATGTATAACTTCCCGTTTATTGATTGTACTCTATTCATGTTCTTGAAAACCCCATAGGATTCTGTCTAAGAGTGTTTTTTCTTGATTTTTTAAACAAATGGTTTTAGGAGAATTAGAAAGATTTTGACAAGCTACTTGATCTAAATACATATCCTCCTTCATTCCATTCATCCAACCATCTATGCCCAGTTGATAAACTAATCTCCATTAATTCACAAGCTTCTTCAACAGTCTTTTTTCTATATAAAAAACGAATAAAGATTAATTTTTTTAAAACATCACCTTCTTGCTGATGCCTACTGATAATTTTATTCAACTGAGTTTTCTTAATACACTTTTTAACTTTTTTTAAACTTTATTTACCATATATAACAATTAACAAACATTACTCTTAAACTTTTCGATTTAAACTATATATTAACAAAGTTACTATAAACAACGTGTACAGTCATAGAGGCAACTCTATAATTAATTTTGTATTATGGTGATAATTTATCAAATTATTAATTTAACTTTTATTCTACCATGACTAACTTTCCTGTTTTTGGATCTTTATAAACCTTTCCTACTTCCACCATGCCTTGACCTGAACCGTTTGACGTGTCTGGCATCTGATCTAATTCTTTTCCTTGATCAATTTGAGAAACTGATTTCATTTGATCTTTTTTTTGTTCTTGAGTCATATTCCCATTGAAAGCTATTGATTGCATATTCCATGACATTACTAAAAAAATTAATAAACCTACCGAAATAACTAACATTACATCAACTAAGTTTGTTGTTCCTGCCATCGGATCTTCTTCTATTCTTTGAGAACGTTTTTTTCTACGTTTAACCATACTATCTCGACATTGTAAAAAATTCACATGATGGTACATAATTTTTTATGTGTATTTTTTGAGTGCTACTGAATTAAAATCGTTAAATATATAATGTTGTAAAAGACAAATTATTTGTAGGTGTGGGTTTAATTTTGATCATATTAATATTCATTGACATACACCCATTTAAAGATTATTAACCAATTAAATTACTATTTAAACTAAAATAAAAACACAATGCAAAAATCCACAAACCCCTTTAGTCTATCATGGATCTTTTACAGTATCTTTTTTTTATTATTTTCATATTTTTTTATTGCTTTTTAGAAAATCTAATACTGCGTCAGATAAAACATCTAAATTAGATAAATACTCATCATACCATCTTTTTCTAATTTTAGAGACAAAGTAACCTACAGCTCCTGAAGCTACACCTACAACTGTTGTATCAAATGCAATAATAATTGATTGTGCGAGGGTATTAACATCCCCATTACCAAGTGCTGCTAATCCTGGACCCATTGGAATTAAGGTCCCCATTAATCCTAATGTAGGCCCAATACGAGTCATAATATCTGTTTTCTCAAGAACTTTATCTATTGAATTTTCTTCATTTTCAATTAATTTACGAGCTAAAGCTTCACTAGATTCTTTCGATAAATCGTTTGCAGAAACTAACTGAGTTAAATCATTTTTTTGCATATTAGAAATAAAAGAAGCAGATATGATATCCTTAACATACTTTTCATTATCTGCCAATGAAATATCATGAATTAATTTTTCTATATGAGAAACAGGTATTTTTTTTCTATTTATATATTCATATATCAACTCTCCAATAACCATAACCGCATAAAGTATAAAAATTAATAATAAAATTATTACAGGAATTAATAAATTCTGAGAAATTAAATTTAAAGAACCATTTAAAAATTCACTGCCAGGAATAATACTTGAAACCATAAAAAAACTCCTATTTATTAAAATAATAAAAAATCATAATCTACTTTTATGCCCCATATATCCTAAAGCAAATAAACTCATTATTAAGAATATTAAAGTTAATACCATTGATAAAGGAGAATCGTTGCCAGAATTAGGAGAGTTAGTTATTTCATGAACTTTCCCTTGCTCCCCTGAATCTGCTTTTCCTTGCTCCCCTGAATCTGAAGCATCAGACGCCCCATCTACATTGCTATGCGAACCTGACATTGATAATGATTCTGGTGATGATGGATCAGTTCCTGGCGTAGGATCAGTTCCTGGCGTAGGATCAGGATTAGGTGTAGGACCAAATTCAGGACCACCCAATGTAAATCTTCCAATTAAATTATTATTATTTTGTAAATTAGTTAATGTTGTATTGTTAAATTTAGCACCTGTTGCATTATCAACAATTGCTGCTCGATCACCTGAAGCCTTAAAAGTATTATTCATAAATCTATCAACAACCTTATCAAACCCAGAGCCTTTAACTGCATAATAGTAAATCGGTTGACTAGGATCATCTAAAACTTTAGAACCTTTATCAGAAACTGAGATTACATTATTCTCCACTTTAAAAATATTCGTTAAAACATTATTAATACCAATAGCTTCATAAATATGACTTTCTGCAATTGCGAGATAATCATCAAGATCATGAATACGATTATTAGTAATAATAGCATTATCACATCTACCAACCATATTAATACCTATTGAAGCACCACTAATATCATTACCATTGATAACTGAATTACGAGCATCTAATTTAACACCCCAGCAAGTATTAGAAGGTGAACCAACAATGGTATTAGTGTTAATATTATAATTTGATCCTCGTGCATCCACTACATTTCCTCCTTGATGAGTTTTATTACCAGAAGAGATATAATTACTAATTACATCAATGTTTTTATTATCATCATGCATATAAAGACAAGTACTTGCTCCAGTTTTCTTAAAAGTATTAGATTCCATAGTTATAAAAGAAGAATCACTCACCTCTACTGCATATCCAGTAAAAGCACCTTTAAAATCAGTGATACGAGAAACAATGTTGTTTTTTAATGAAATATGATCAGTGCCAGTTATATAAATGAGACCATGTTCATTAATCCCTGTAGAAGTTAATCTTATCCCAGACAAACTTGATCCTTGACTTCCACCCACAAATTCAAATCTTCCTTCAATAATTTGATTATTTGGAGCGTTACTTGTGATTATCAATCGTTTATTGATTATAAACACTTTAGGATTATCAGGAGTTCCATGTATATCACCAATTTTAAGGGTGTCTCCATCATTAATACCTGAAGTTGGTTTAATATTTCCATTATCATCAAAATAATTTGAATAATTTGAATCATCAATTACATGCACAGCTCCACTAACAGAACTCATACATAAAATCATACAAAAAATAGTTAATAACCCTATCGACTTTTTAAATCTCATCTTACTTCACCTCTTCATTATTTCGACTAAAAGCATTTAAATTTAATTATTTTTTATAAAAATTCTCTAAATTAAATTTAAATAGATTATATTGGATATTTTATAATTAACAAACTTTACCAAAATCATTATAATATAAAATAGAAAAAATAAAAGAAATATAAATTTTTAAAACTTGTACCTCATTGGAAACGTCTGCTGGGCAACAATACACAAACTAATTAACATTAAAAATATCTGTTGGTCTATTATTCCTAAAATTTCCATTAGTAGCATTATCTATGTTTAGAATTCCATGATCATGATAAATTGCCCCACCTTTATCTGTTGCCGTATTAGAACTCAATATAGAATTAATTAATGTTAAATTTGCATAATAGCTATTAATCGCACCACCATTATGTGCTTGATTCATGCTCATATTACATTTATTAATAGAAATATTATTGGCATTCATAATGTTGATTCCACCACCAACATTAGCTTTATTGTCTTCAAATTTACTATTGGTCACGTTCACATTCTTTGGATAAACACTTTGAGTATTGAAAGCAGGAGGTGCTATACAAATTGCTCCACCATAGTCCGTTGCAACGTTATTAATAAACTCAGAATCCATTATTTTTAATTCCTCATTATTTGATCTAAATGGTTGGGTTTTTATAGCTCCACCTTCACCAGCACAATTATTAATAAACGAACATTTAATAACCTCTAATTTACCATTATTACAAATTGCTCCAGAATTACTACCAGAACTATATCCACTGGTAACCCTGTTATTAATAAACTTTGAATTTAAAACAACAGCACTACCATCAACATCAATAGCACCACCAGAGTGCGGTGCATAATTTTCATTAAAGAGTGAATTATTGACTGTAAGTTTTGCATTTCCTCCTGCATTAGTTATTACACCACCACTGTAACCATCCTCAGATAATCCATTTCTTGTAAAATTAGAATTATCAATATTCAAATTACCCTCTTCATTAGTTATGGCTCCAGAATAACCAAATCCACTACCTCCTGCACTATTATTTATAAATGAAGATGATTTTATATTAACATTAGATGAACCACCCTGAAATATAGCTCCAGCCTGTGAATCAGCATGATTATTACTAAAATTAGAATATTCAACAAACAAATTAGTTCGATCAGCCATATATACAGCACCACCAATTCTATAATTACCATTAACTTCACCATCATTTACATTATGATCAAAAGAACTACGAATTATAGTCAAATTAGATTTTCTTGCACTGTATATTGTTCCACCATAAACGTCTCCATCACATTCTGCATGATTATCAATGAATTCTGAATCATTAAGACTAAGATCACCATAGTTAGAAATACATCCGCCACAAGCATAGTAACCATTAGGGTCTGTTACACTGCAATTATATAAGTGACATTTATTCAGTGACAGAACTCCTTTATTAAGTATTCCACCGCCTTCTTCTAAGTCTTTACCATTTTTTATTGTTAAACGACATATGGTAACTTTAACACCTTCACCTACATGGAATACTCGATTGTATCCTTCTGCATCAATGATCGCATCATTACCATTAATATTAATATTCTTGGTGATGCTAATATCACGACTTCCATCACCTTTATACAAATTTAAATTTTTTAAATTGATTGTTGTCCCATTTGGTGCATCATCAATTAATTCTTGTATTGTTTTTACTTTTGACTCATTTTGTGGTAATGCACAAAGAGTAGAAGATAAAAAAACAATCAATATTATTATTAAACTCATTTTTTTCTTCATATTTAAACCTCACTTTTATTAATATCAATGAAATTTAATCATTAAACCTACCTACAGAATATAGGACCTTTAAGTTTACTATTTCCTATGGTGTTACATTTTTTAAACACATTTATATTTGTATTATTATATGTTTCCTCATCAAAAACCCAAGAATCAGTACTTTCCATGAAGATATTATTCATTTCATATACTGTTTCAATATTTTGTATGTTTGGACCATAGGTTGATTTAAAAGCAAGATATTTGACTGGATGGCCAGAGAAAATATTTGTACTATTTTTATTGACGGTTATAGTATTGTTAAATATATATTTAAGATTACCAAAAATTCCTATAGCCCAAAAATTATCCGCACCATGATCAACCGCTAAAGTAGCATCAAAATCATGAATATAATTGCTAAAAACCTTAGTATCATCACTTGCCATAATTCCAACTTGAGCGTTACTAATGTCATTATTTTCAATGACTGAATGATATCCATCAAAATTAATTCCCCAACATATATTAGATGGAGAACCAACAACTTTATTACCACTAATATTAGCATTATAAGAATGATAGACAGTTAATACGTTTCCTCCTTGATCCGTCATATTTCCAGAATAAAAAGTATTATTAATTATATTAACATTAGCAGTTCCAGAATAAAAACCTATAAGACAACATGTGGTTGGTGCAGATCCTTTAAATGTATTATTTGTTAATCTTAAATTAGAACATCCATTTGCCTCAAATGGTCTAGCATCTGCAACAACAGTATTATTACTTAATGAAATATCATCACAGTCGTTGACACGAACAGCACCTGTTAAATTTAGTCCAGATAAAGTTGATCCTTTACTTTCTCCACTAAAAAAGAAATTACAGTTTGTAAATTTGCTACTTGCATTATAACTTGTGATAAATAGCGTGATATTATTATTATTAAAATTTTTATCATGCATATCCATAAGTTTTAATGTGTCTCCACTTTTAAAAGGTGAATTTGCTAAGAGATCTCCATTTGCATTAAAATATTGTGAATAATTATTATCACCAATTATGTAAACAGACCCTCCACTAACAGAACCTAAATACATCGTTGTCATTAAAGAGCTTAAAACTAACATTAATCCTAACTTTTTAATCATTTATCCCCTCTCCATTCAAATTACAACAATTTTACCTTATTTATTTTATTGAACAAAAAATTTTTTAGTTCAAATCCCCCAGATAGGTGGACAAAAATCTAAATTTTAAAATCAAAACAACCAGAAAATGCTTTGATTTATAAAAAAAAGATTTTTTTTCTTAAAAATAATTAATTTTTCATGACACTATGTTACATGTTTAATGGTTGTACTATATAAACTTTTCAATGAAATTGAATTTTTAACAAATAACCATTACCTCATCTTTTAAAGTGATGCAAAGAATTTTCATAATACCATTAAAAGTGAGTATTTCAGATATTAGGTATTTATATGGTTGATATAAAGTAATCAAAGTGTTAAACAGGACAAATCTAAAAAAAAGTTAAAGATCTTTTTGAATTGTACTTTTTACCAAACTATTAACAAGGTTACTATACACAACGTGTACAATCATAGAGCAACTCTATAATTAATTTTGTATTGTCATGACAATTTAATTTTAAATATTTATATGGTTGAAATTACATGAATAATAAATAGTAAAATAAGCTGGAATTTCACAAAAAAACGCAGATGAAATATTATGTTTGAATTAAACAATAAGAATTAAGTTAAACAATAAGAATTAAGTTAAACAATAAGAATTAAGTTAAACAATAAGAATTAAGTTAAACAATAAGAATTAAGTTAAACAATAAGAATTAAGTTGTCTTAACAGTATTATAGTATCGGACACAACTTTTGAAAATACTATTTTATTTAATTAATGATTTAAAAGATTTTAAACAAGTTTAAAATTATCATCATTTTCAAATCAAATGTCGAATACTATAGTATTTCTTATATTTTTTAGTTTTTATTTATATGTTTAATATAGCTAAAAATTGCGTTTAGAAGATATTATATAAATATTTTGCTATAAAAAGAGGGTGTAAATTTTTGTGGAGTTTTTTTAATTTTTCACATTTTCTTTATAAGTAAATGTTGATTTTTATGAAAAACTCCACACTTTTTTACACCCTCTATAAAAATAAAGAAAAAATAAAATTATAAAATATACAAATCGCTATATAATAAACAAACATTTTAAGATATACTTACCACAAAATCTATCTTTTTTTTATAAATTTGAGTCGTGGCCAAAAGTCGTTTCACTAAAATTTTGAATTTATTTATTTTAAATTCAATCGTTGAAATCATATTAATTCAATTTAAAGTTTTATTATAACTATATTCTTATAATTATGGATAAATTCATGGATTAAATAAAATTTAAAGAGTAAATATTGGAATTAAATTTAGCAAATCTTTAAAAATTTGATTTTTGACCACGACTCAATTTAAGAAAACAAAAAATTCCATTTTCAAAAATCAAATCCTAAAATAGCTACTGGTTAGCTTAAAGAAAAAGATATAAACAAAAAATATTTTAATTGATATATTAATAATATTAAAAAATGAGATTTATAGGTGAAACATGCCGATTCTATCGTTTGGAAGTCAGAATATTGACCTTATAACAGGGGTAAAAACAAGCACAATACGGAAGTTATGGAAAATTCCTTTGAAAAAAGGGGACAGGTTACATTGCTATTGGAACTTGGTATCTAAAGAAAAGAAAAAGATATTTGAAGCCAAAGTTGTAGAAGTGGTTATCGTAGAATATAAAGATTTGAAAAGTAACAATGAAATAGCCATCAAAGAAGGATATAGTAGTGCCAAAGAAATGGTAAAAGAATTCAAGAAAATGTATGTTGATAAGTTGAAAAACGATGATAAATTCCAGATTATACACTTTAAAAAACTAAGTGTGGATGAGTGGGAAGGGGAAAAGATTGATGAGAAGGCAATGATAACACAAAGAGCGGATATTTTATTTGACAGTGGGAAATATGACAAATCTGAACTTTGTTATTCTGCCGCTTTAAAATTTGATCCCAATGATGTCTATCTCTTAAATAAAAAAGGAGATAATTTAAGTAGAATAGGTAAATTTCAAGAAGCTGTTGAATGTTATGATAAAGCATTGACCATTGAAAAAAACAATGAACATATATGGAATAACAAAGCCATTGTTCTTTTAAACCATGAAAAACCAAAGGAGGCATTGGAAAATAGTGACAAAGCAATGAGTTTAAATTCAAAAAATCCTTCTATATTGTATTGGAGAGGATTTATTCTCCAAGTTTTAGGAGAACTTGACGGTGCACTTGAAACCTATGATGCCCTTATTAAAATCGATGAACGAAACCCAGAAGCATGGAATGCAAGAGGTAATCTTTTAGCAGAAATGGATAGACACGAAGAAGCATTGAAATCTTACAATAGAGGATTAGAACATTGTTTTGATGTAAAAGATATCGATCCAATAGCTCAAAATAGGAAAGGAAATGCTCTTCTTGATCTTGGAAGATATGGGGAAGCGTTAGAAGCTTATGATGAAGCCATTAATCTCGATAAAAATAATGAATGGTTTTGGTTAAATAAAGGTGTTGTTCTTTTAGAATTGAGAAGATTTGAAGAAGCGAACACAACATTTATCAAGGTTCTTTCAATAAATCCCAACAACGATGATGCTCGGGTTTTAAGAGATGAATGTTTAGAAAATATGTGAGAACTGTTTAAATTAATGGAGATAAATACTAAAATTCACTCTGTGACTATTATAAACTCCCCAACCTTTTCAACTCTTGAAAAGGGAATGAACACATAATCACCTTTTGTCTTAGATCCTTTAATATTAATATTTTTATCACTGTTTGCTCTAACAACGATATCGACAATTTTTCCAGTTTTTTCATTGACTATCAATTCTTCTAACTGACCAAGAATACGTGCATTATTTGTAGCAACTCTATATCCTCTTACATCAGCCCACAGCTTTTCTTCTTTTTTGACGGTTATATTTTCTTCCATTGTCCCACCAACTTATTTACGTTATAAAAATGAAATATTCAAGTGTTACCAATATATCCTTTGTATAGTTATATATGATCTCGTTGGGTATATATAACTAACCATTGAAATTTTTTTTAATTATGGTGTATTAAATAATGTTTGTAAGTAATAAAAATGTTTAATAATTTATTATAAACATTAAATTTTTAATTAAAGAAATTATAATTATATATTTTTAAAAATAAAAGTATTTTAATGGTTATTTTAATAATTAATAAGATTTAAATAAAAATTAATTAAAAATAATATTTTAAAATCAAGTGAATAATTACAAATATTTTTTATTCCACTTTATGTTAAAAAACAAAAATTTTTAATATTTAAGAGATGTGAGAGTGGTGACCATCAAATTAAATATTAAAAAAAGAAAAGAAAGGGGGTTTATAACTAATCGGTTATGGTACCATCCTCAACTATGTATAGATAAAATGATCTGTTATTGTTGAAATTAAAAACAGGAACCCTAAACCCATATTCCCCATAATGAACATTGGACATGTATATTGGAGTTTGTGGAACAACACCATAGCCTTCCTTAGGGAAATGATCTTTAATGTAGTCATATATTTGTCTTCTTGCTTCATCTCTAGTTAAAAAGTCTGATGTGCAGTTACCATTCTCACCATCAACATAAACATTGCCAACGATCTTATGGACTCTCATATCCACAACAGGAAAAACGTAATTCTTGGTATCATTACAGTAAGCCCCATCTTGAACAACGACTCCCTCAGATCCAATGAAAATGTCAACGTTATAAATCGCTATATCTCTTGCATCATTCATGTCTAATTCTGGATTGGATGCAGATATAGATCCTACTACGGCAACAAAGCAAAAAATAGCTATTGCCATTACGAAAAATCTTTTTAAATTTTGTGATTTCATTTTAAACACCGATTCAAGATTTATTTAAAATATAGATCTTTATTTTCAATATTTTAAAATAGCTCCTATCCTCCAAACATAATAAAACATTAAATCTAAAATCGGGTCAAAATAGATAATAAAATTATATTATGATGAAAGATGGATTAATTCTTCTATCATTATGTCATTTTCACTTACAACTTCAACGCTATTAGTCAAGGAATTACTACAACCAAAACATGGACAGTTGATGATAAATAAGCTTATTAGACATAAAGTAACAATAAGACTTCTTATGTTACTTTCTCCAAACAACATATAAACCCATTCAATTTTATTTTTCACTACCAATGCATTTAAATAGACATTTCTACATTGTTATAAAATAATTCACCTTTTTTAAATGATTTAACAATTCATTAAAAGCTTTATACAAAATATCGAAGGTATAACTCTTCTTAATTTTTCTATACCTTCACTCAATAGCCATTTACAAATTGTCAAGTATACTATCTACCACATAATATATAAAGTTTTCTGTTTTAATAAGAATATAAGTTATAGAATTTAACAATGTAAATCATTGTATTAGCTATTTAAAACCCTAAAAAACTCAATATAATAAAAATACGAAAAGTTTATATAAAATAAAGTGAAAATAACCCGTAAAAACTAAAAAAAAGTTTGGATGATTCTTAAAAATATTGTCAGTCATGATCAAAGAAATGAATTGTTC
The DNA here is from genome assembly GCA_031282205.1 of Candidatus Methanovirga aequatorialis. Lineage (GTDB taxonomy): Archaea > Methanobacteriota > Methanobacteria > Methanobacteriales > Methanobacteriaceae > Methanovirga > Methanovirga aequatorialis. Next base: position 15,642 of record JAITEE010000039.1, read on the forward strand.
GTTATTTTATTGTTTAAAATATTTATTCAAAAGGTTCAAATCGTCAAGTGTGTTAATGTTGAAAGCCAGCTCCAATTTAGAGACAACCAATAACTCTTCATCTTGAACCGTATCTTTACTAACTAAAATGTTAAGTCCCGAAGGTACTAAATCATTAATAACGATTGAATATTTGATATTATATCGTTTAAAGATATTAACTGGAACCATTAAAGATAATGCTTCTTTATCACTATTTAAATAATATTCAATAGTATTATCAACAGTATTTGATGAAATTAAAGGCAAATCAGAATTTATAAATAATAACACATCTTTATTAGAATATTTTTCTAACGTTCTCAATATATAAGACAAGTCTTCAATGTATCCTAAACCAAAAGTGTTAAATATATGTAAAAAAGGTTTTTTAATCTCTTCATCATGTTCTCCAATTCCATGATCGGTTTCATCATATATCTCTACTTCATCGAATCCATTAGCCTCGTCATGGCGATGAAAATTATAGTTGAAGTCGGTGTTATATCCATCCAATAGATATTTTTTTGTTTTAGAAGTGTTTGGACTAACTGCAACAAGTATTTCATCAATATATTTGGAGCTATAAAGAGTCTGAACAACGTGATCAATTAAAGCCATATTTTGAAATTTAAGAAGAGGTTTTTCAACCTTAGCCTTTAATCGTGTCCCCTTACCACCCGCCATTAAAATAGCTATTATCATGTTTAAACCTGTAATATATCGTTAGAAAAAGAGAGAACAGTAACCATTAAATTTAATAGTCGTATTAAACTATGAATCATTTTTCTGTAAATTAACTCTTTCAGTTAGTATGCAACGTTTTCCTTGATTACCTCCAATTGGTACTTTAGGAGTCCCCATCGAATTCATACATCTTGCCATAATAGATGTTCCCAAGGCTAATCCATCAGATACGAATATTGTATCTTTAAATTTGTCTTTAACAAGATCAAGAATTAATTCTGGTTTTTTACCTGTGATTCCTGCTCTTCCTGTGATTCCAAGCACGGAGCCTTCAGATATAATATTCTCCTTAAATGCAATATCGAGAACTCTTTTTACTATCAAAGCCGTCACATGATCCATTGTGGCAAATAGAGTAGGTAAACCTGATTCATTATAAAGCTCTCCACCTAAATCTATGAGATCCTGAAGCTTATCACCATTGAAACCAACATCACATCCAATTAACGTTGTTCCTGCAGATTCAGCTGCAACAGGATCTAAAGGAACGGTTCCAAATCTATCAACATCCATCGGTACCCTCCTAATATCAATCAACTTATGAACTCTATCTGCATTTAACTTAGCTTTTTTCCAATTAGCTTTCTTTAGTATACTCTTTGAATATAAATCTATTGCCGCTCCTCCACTCTTATCAACTTGACCTGAGCCCTTAACAAGTGAATCAGCTATTACACCAGCCAAACCTAAAAAATTCCCAACGGTATTGGCATATGGTTGAAAATCGTTCACTACCCTTCCAGCCAAAGTTGATCCAAAATCAATAGAAACACAGGGATTTCTATAATCTATATCTGTCCATTTTGCACCCAATTTTATACCCGCAGTTATAAGTTCTCCTTCCATCTCATTAGCAACAACCTCTTTTCCTTTAGGTGGTAAAACACTGACAACCGCACCATCAAACATCACCATATCCAATAAAGAATATTCTCTAATTCTCTCTGGTAATGAACTTGCAAACATTGCTGGAGCCATTTTACTTGGAGGAATACCTGCATCCAAACATCCATTAGCCAAAGCAATGATTAATTTACCCCCTTCTTCTGCGGTTTTAAAACCAGCGGTTACACCTGTAGATCTAACAACAAAATCCAAATTTTCATTTACATCAATATTTGCAGTTTTTAAACACTCATTAATTGTATTTTTAACCATTTCAGCTACCGATTCTTTTGTTAATTCAATACCCCAAACAGTCTTACCAAAAATCTCTTCTCCTTCTTTAGGAAGACGTATTTCTCTGGTCATTTTAACCGTTTTATTAATTATATAGCTATGACTGGTATTTAGGTTAGTCGCAGTAATGATACATTTTGTAGTCGTATTTCCAAGTTCAACTGATGCTGAAATATAATAAACATCAGGTTTCATTGCATATCCTGCACCTACAGTTTTAGAAGTGAATCCAGAAGCTAAAACATCAGAAATCTTCCTATATTTACTCTCTGCAATAACTGGCTTAGATCCAAAAAATTTTGTAATAAAAGACATTTTAATCACTATTCATCAATTAAATTCAATTGTTTCATGAATTCAGGGTCTGTATTTTCTTTGAATTAGATTATTTTTTCTATATATTGGGGGCCTTCATAGATTCTTTCTTCTTATCAACTTCGTCAAAAAGTGTTTTACTACATTTAAATGGGTGTCTGTAAAAATATACTGAGACTATTTCCACCTTCTTGTAAAAATACTCGTTAAAATCACTTGTTGTCTATGTTTTAAGGATTGAAAACTTAAATATATAATCGTAGTTATATAATAATAACCATATAAATCTATGTACCGTATCCATGTCATGAACGTTAAATTTTAGATGTCGTCTTGTTTTACAAATAAATTTTTTTTTATTTGAATATTTTTTACGATTTTAAATAATAAGTAGTTCAAAAAAATAACAAATAAAGTCATATCAGTCAAAAATAAATTTCATGAAGTCCTAATGTTGGAATAAATGAAAGTCGTACAACAACATAAACAAAATAAATCAATAAAAGAATCGTCCCATGGATCCTGGTCAATTTAAATTCATTAAGTTTCATTAAAAATAATATTAACATCATGACTCCTATCATCACTGGAAGGTCAAATATAATAGATTCAAGTTCAATTGGGATCTTAACAAATAATGTAGGTACACCTACACCTACAAGTATATTAAATATACAGCTACCAAATACGGTTCCTAACGATATATCCTGAAGTCCTTTTATAGCAGACGTTAAGGTTACAAACAATTCAGGAAGCGTTGTAAATAGTGCCAATACAAATAATCCCATTGTGAGTTCAGGAACATGAAAATAACTTCCAAAATTCTCAATAGACCAAACTAAAGCTTCACATCCAATTGCTAAACCAACGATCCCCATTACAGATAATAAAATAGTTTTTAACAAAGAACTTTCTTTATCTTCATCAGAAGATAAAACTTCACAAACATCCGAAGTGGTTGACTTAGAATTGTTAGTCTTTAACTCGTCATCACATTCAACAAGGATTTTATCTACAGTTTGACTGGAACCATCCTTTAATTTTAGAATTTGAAGTTTTTTCTCAGACTTGATTAAAACATTAAAATAACAAACGTAAGCTACGATCATGATAATGGACGCAACGAAAGAAATTGTTTTGTCTGAGAAGAAATATCCATAAGAGATGAAAGAAAAAAATATTAAACCAGTGATAACAGCCATGACCCCATCTCTGTTTACAGACATTTCATCCGACTTAACAACACCAGCCACAATAGCTGTTATTCCAAGAATTCCAAGAGTATTCCATATATTTGCACCAACAACAACACCAATACCTAACTCTCCTTCACCCTGTAAAGAAGCTATAAGGGCCGATCCAAATTCAGGTAGAGAAGTTCCAATAGCTGACGCTGTGACCCCCAATATAATGTTTGATATGCCCAACGTCCTCCCAATAACCACAAGGTTATCTACAAACATACTCGCAGATTTTAAAATTAATAAAACAGATATTACAAATACAACACTCCACGCTAACAAATCCAGCATTTATACATATCTCCAAAAATCCATATTATCAATATTTTACCCAGTGAACTCATTATCAACAGTTCTTACTAAAAATATATCACATGGAGCATGATGCACAACCTTCTCAGATACACTGCCTAAAATATGTTTATCAATAATATTTTTCCCAGTTCCCAATATTATAATTTCAACGTTCTTTTCTTTTGCAAAGTCAACAATTATCTCATTGGGTTTTCCTTTTTTCAAAACCTTTTTAAGGGAGATGTTAGGCTTATCTTCCAAATCAATTAACTCCTCAAATTTATCCAGAAAATATCCCCCTCTTAATTTAAGCTCTTCAATCATTTCGTCTTTCACAGTTTGAGGAGTTAAAAAAGGAACAGAATCATCCACCACGTATAGTGCAATGATTTCAGCATCTCTACCATCAATAAAGTTTATAGCGTGGTCAATTAATTGCTCCATATATTTACCCATAGTAGGAATTAAGATTTTATTGTACATTAAAAAAACACCAACCAGTTGTTTTAATATAAAATTAACATTATTTTCATCTTTAAAAATATCCATGACAGTTAAATTCATTGTATTTGCAATATGAATAATAGTTTATTTCTTTTTCATGAAACAAACCATGTCTAATCTATGTAAAGCCGTTATACTCGCATAACACCTACAAAAAGAAAATTCTTACATAGGCGTATACAATATAGAAACCTATGAGAAGCAAACCTGAAATTCTATTAAGTTTCATATCATTAAATTTAAATAAAAGAATGGCTAATGCAATAACCAACAGCATTATGGGAGTATCAAAATATAGGGAAAGTGTTTCAACATGGATATTGTCAAAGAATGATAGAAGTCCAATTGGTATTAATATGTTAAAGGTAACGCTACCAAATATTGTTCCTAAAGATAAGTCATGAAGACCCTTCATAGCCGAAGATAAGGTTACAACCAATTCAGGAATACTGGTACCTATAGATAATGTGAACAATGCCATTATAGTCTCAGGAATACCTACAATACGGGACAGTTCAGTTGCACTATAAATTAAAAAATCACAAGCAACACCCAACGCTACTATGGATACAGTCACTAAAATAACGTTCTTCAATTTGATTTTTTCCTTTTCTTCTACACCAACAGTACCATTTTCCATAAGTGATGAATCAACAATAATCTCCTGTCTTTCATCTATAGCCCTTTCTTTTATATGACTAAGATCTTTCCTTTGATCTTTAATCAAAATCCTAAAATAATATAAATAAAGCAGTACCATGATTAAAGATCCAACAACGATGGGGAAATTATGTGATATAATACCAACTTCCCCATCAGATAAAGTTGAAGGATTTGTAAACTCGGCAGCTAAAATCATGACAAACAGCAACAGCACTCCTGTAACAACAGATACCAAACCATCACGATTTAAAGATTTCCTGTCCGCTTTAACAATACCTGTCACCGTAGCGGTTATACCAAATATTCCAGCTACATTCCATATATTAGATCCAATAACTATTCCAACACCAATATTAGAACTATGGTTTAGAGTTGCTAAAAGAGCCGAACCAAATTCGGGCAAGGAAGTTCCAATTGCTGAAGCAGTGACTCCCAATAATATTTGTGATACTCCAAGAGCAGCTCCAATTAAAGAAATATTTTCTATAAAAATATCTGCCGCTTTAATAACAACCATCAAAGACGCAATGAGAATTACTACATTAATGATAACATCTAACAAAAAAGAACTCCTTAATGCAATGGGATTATATGGTATACAATTATAATGAACTATAACAAAATTAAAACATAGATAAATCAAGCTATAAGAAATAATCAAGATATTTAATAAGTTTATTAATATAATCAACAAAGATATTTAGATTTGAGCATCATATTCAAGCTTATTCTAAAATTTGAACTCATTTACAGTATTATAAAATATTCTAAAACTTTAAAATAAAAATCTATAAAAAACTATTACATTAAAGCCTATAAGAGAATATTACATTAAAGTTTAACTTTTTAAATATTTAATTAATAAGTTTTTCTATTTAACAAATTTTGAAAAATAAAAATAAAAAAATTGGTTGGATGAAAAAATATAATATCTTAACATCCGAACCAAGATTTAAATTAACAGAGACATGGTTATTTAAAGCATGACGTTTATTGGGTGGTCTTCTACAGTCTCAGTACCTATATCCTTAGCCGCTTCAGCTATAAATATATCTGCCATAGCACATGCAGGAAATGCAGTTTTAGCATTTTCAATAGGACCAAAAAGTACAAAATCACCGCCAGCCATTTGCTGAACAAGGTTTGAGCCAACATCACAAACAGGCCATGCTTTCATATTTTCCTCATTTTCCTTCTTGTACGTTCTTAACCAATCCCAAGCAGAAGGTACATTGTGAATACCAGAACCAACAGGTAATCCCCATTTACTTTTGACAGCGAAAGAAGTTCTTACAGCAACTCCAGCACCTTGACCAAGAGGAGTTATAGCAACATCCATCAATGGTTTAGTAATACCACAGGATTCAGCCAATGGAAGTAAACCTTGATCGATTGTTCCAGCACCATCTTCCCATATTCCAATTTTACCCTCAACGGTAGGATTCATTGGGTTAAAACCTAAAACAATGGAAGCTGATAAGTCAGATTCTTTAACAGATTCAATCTCATCTGCTTCTGCTGCCATGTTGATGGAGTTATAAATAGCTCTTTCTGAAATACCAGCTTCAGATGCATATTTAGCACCAGCAACTCTTGCAGCACCAGAAGTTGAATCTATAAGGAAAGGTGCATCTGTGAAATCACCTACAAATTCCAAGTACTTAACCAAAGCCTCTTCTGTTTGTCCAAAAACTTGAACTAAACATGGATTTTTAGTCACGTCAGACATTTCCTCCATTGTTTTTATTCTTTCCTCTGCAGCATCTTTATCAAAAACACCTGCTTTTTCATCACTAATAATATTATGACCACCATAAAAGATGGTTCCTGCTAAGACCGTTGGATATTCTCCTGGTTGACCTCCAATTTTCACACCAGCAATATCCAAAACTTCTTGTTCTTTATCAAATCTAAACATTTATAAAAACCTCCACCTTAGAATTTAAAGCCCTTTAAAAAAGTACATAAAGAAGTAATTAAATACAACAATTATTATTATGCCTATTAATATACCGTATACTATACCTATATCTCTACCAAGTTGGTGACCCAATCTTTGATAGTATTCACCAACGGCGAACTCAACGTTCTCTTCAATTTCATCTAGTTTTTCATTAGCTTTATTGAAGTCATCAGCAGAAACAAGTACTCTTGGTATTGCGTTTTCATCAGACATTTAATAGCACCTCTTAATTAACCGCCACATAACTTGACCAACAATGGAATTACTAAAGCCAAAACAAAAGCAATTGTTACACCATACGTCATTCCAGTTACTCGTGTGCTGATTAAACCAGCGAATAATCTTCCATCTCTACCAATTAATTTGGATTTGTAATTAGCATCTTCAGCAACACTTCTAATGCCTTTTATATTAGGTTTATTTGAGAATTTAACCATTAATAAAACCTCCTATCTATATAAACATAGCTATGCATCCAAATATTATGGTCATAACAAGTCCAATCATTATGCCTTGAACTTTTCCTGCGTAGGTTCCAGCGAACGTTCTTTGAACAGCACCAACCAATTTGATTTGAGTTTGAATATTCCTCATACGTGCTTCAATTAACGCTGTTTCAGCAGATACAGGTCTGACTTCTTCACCATCATCTTCATCTTCACCATCATCATCCACAGAAATGAGAAGAGCTTCTTCTTCAAAGGCACCTGGATCTTTTTCTATACATTCTTTTACTTTAGCTTCGATTTGACCAGCGTCTTCTACATCAATTAAATTTACAATTTCAACCTGTTGTTGGAATCTTTCAACTCCTTCATCGGGTACATTTTCAACATAAGGAATAGCACCAGTCGCACCAACAATACTTCTTTTTTCAGGATCTACACCGTTTTGATGTAGTGCTTCAATACTTTGACCTGTAATATGTCCTTGAACTTCAGATCCACATAATATTAGAAATCTAATATTTGGGTTGGAAATAATGTTAGCAACAACCTTCTCAACACCAAGATTTTCTGTTTTACAAGGTCCTGCAATAGCAGCACCAGCTGCAGCAGGAACATCTTCATTGTGAGATGCGAGTGTTGCAACAGCAACAGGACTCTCAGGATTTCCTGCAATATAATCTCCATTTACAGGAGGCCAAGTATCTATAGTATCTTTCTTATCTACCATCTATAAAACCCCCAAATAAAAGTGTAATACTGGAATTACAGCAAACAATATCAAAAGACCTAATAAAAACCCATAAACTATATTAGTTAAGATACCAGCAGTTAAAAATACACCTTCCCTTTTTGGAAAAGCATCAATAGGAACCGTATTAGGATCCAAAGAATTAACTAACTCATTTGCCGCTAATTCCAAAGTTCCGATTTCTTTATTTATATCATCCATCGATAAAATTAAAACTTCCCTTCCAAGAGCTGCACCAATTGAACCAGTAGATGGATCAAGTGTTAAACTATATTCAGGAACAATTTTAATCAAAGGTAACATTTCAACCATGATTTTACCCCCTATTCCTCAACTTTAGGCCATAACCCTGCCCATTTAACAGATGCGGCCTCTTTATAGGATGCTGAAACATAGACTTTAAAGAGCACTATCCAGCCAATCAAACCAACAACGGATATAACCAAAGATGTAGGAATTCCAGCCCAATGAAGATCTGGATTTCCAATAGAGATAATACCAGTAATAACCATTGATAAAAATCCAGTTGCACCTGCCAATTTAAGAGTTCTCATTTGATTTTCATTTGGACCAAGACATGCATTGAACGGGTGTTGAATAGCCATTGTATTCATTATAAAGAATAATGCTATGTAACCAGGACCTACTACAAGAGATAATATTTTAACAAAGTCATAACTACCTGCAAAAGCTGCAGAAAAACCAAGAACAGATAACGCAGCAGCACCAGCAATTTCAGCAGTACATCTTTCCAAAACAGCGATTTTCATTTTAACAATCACTTTCGCAATAACGGCAACAATTAAACCCAAAAGCATAGATAAAACTAAGGCAAGAACAGGACCAGCAATTGCAAATCCTTTTAATAAAGAACTTGATGCTATCGCAAGACCAGCCAAAGCCCCTATAATACCAATAGAAAGGGACATATAACCTATAGAAGGTACACCAGTACCTAATCCATAACTTGCAACTCTTCTAATTGCATCAGCACCCCACACTATAGCACAAACTGCTCCAAGAGAAGCGAATGTTGGACCAATAACAGGATTAATAGGAGCTAAGTATATACCAATCAATCCTCCAATTATACCTATGGCAATTAATAATTCACCAGAGATTGCAGAACCAGTAGAACCTCCACCAGCAGCAGACATTATACAACACCTCCAAGAGTTAAAGCATATACAAATACAGCCATAATAACAGAAGCTATACCACAAGCAACGATTCCACTACCAACTCTCTTAAATTTAGGATCATGGAATCCTTCAATAGTACCTCCAATATTATAGGAAGCAATAACAGAATTTATGAAAAATATACTCACGGATACGATGGCCGCTAACCCACCAGCAATTTCGGGGCTGATTCCTGATAATCCACCAAAAGTATTATTAAGTGAATAGTACAATAATCCTCCACCAGCACCACCAAGTAAACCACCGATGATACCACTGACAAAACAGACCGTAGGAATACCATGACCTTCAGTACCAGAAGTCACGTATTTTTCTTGATTTCTACCAGTGATTGGGTCAAATTCAACCTTAGCAGAAGAAGGCACAACACCAACACCAAAAATGTAGATTATGTTAGCAACCAACATTGTAATTCCCATCATCATCATCGCTCCAACTGCACCACCCAAAGCAATCATCCAAGGTGGTTGGCCTGTCATAGATGCAGCAGTGATTAAACCAGTTAATCCAGCACCTGCTGCAAGCATTGCAGTACCAGTTCCAACACCAGTAGCTGTAGCCATAGCCGCAGGAGCACCTCCTACAGGTATGAAGTGTACACCTCCACCAATGAGAATTCCACCAACAGTAATGAAAATAATTAAAGTTATAGGATCCATAAATGAAAACCTCCTAATCCTCTTTATATGGTCCATATTTATTTCTTGCAAAATTCTCAAGCCTCTCATTGAGAACAAAAACTATAAGAACTATAATAAGACCAGCAATTAAACCACCGAACAATCCAAAAACAGCAGTTATCCAAAAACTTAAAAAGACAATAGCACCGAAACAAAAACCAGTTAAAGGTCCACCAAACTTAGCACAGAAATTACCAACATCAATAGAGTTTCTTGCACCTAATTCAGCTTTAGTGGTAATGTCTCCATGAACAGCTACTGGAATACCTCCACCAAACGGATATTGTTGAAATTCTCTTTCAGCACCATAATGTACATCTCCAGTTGAAGAACCAATTGCACCAAGAGTAATACCCCATAAAACAGCCAACAATGGAAGAGGGAATGGATTTAAAGGGTTACCATTAATTGGCATGATCATCAAAGAACTAATACCTACAATACAAAAGTAGGTTATAAAACCATGTCCAGCAATAGGACCTAAGGATTGCATTAAAGCATCCATAAACAATGGTTGTCCAAATTGGGATTGACTTACAATCCTACCCATATGAGAAGTGACTGTATAAACTACATGAACTAAAGCACCAACTGCAGCACCAACAGCTACTGCAAGAATCGGTATTAAATGTAAATTCATTAAAACAAATGCAACAGTTCCTGCAATACCACAAAAAGCACCATAAGCAAGTGGTTCACCAGAAATAGCTTTATTTAAAAACCGGTGTAAATGTCCCATCTGAGGAGCAAGCTGAACTTGTGAGTTAGGGTTACTCTGAGAACCAACATCAGATTCTAAATCTTCTGATGCTCCAGCAATAGTAGCAGCCGCACCCATTAATGCAACAACACCTAATGTCAAAGGATCCATATTTTTTTCCTCCAAAATACAAAATTTCCATTTAATCAAATATTTAACTAACCATATTTTATCTAAAAGAGAACATTAAGTTGCTTTTTGACAAGCTTAAATGTTTTCTAATTATTTCAAAAAAAAAGAAAAGAAAATAAATAGGTGTTCTAACACCTATTTAGCAGGTATAATTAAAGATCTTTCACCATCAGGCATGAATTCTCTTAATGCTCCTTTTGCAATTTCAGCACGAGGTTGAGAGAAGTCGAAACTTAAGTTTTTATCTGCAAATGCGATTTTAACCAATGGGTTAAATGTAAATGCATCTTTTCTTGCTGCATGAGGAGCTTGAGCAATACCTGCATATTCACCTTGGTGACCTACATTCATAGCATAGTTAGGATAGTTTGGTCCTCTTAATTCAACAGGTAAACCTTCATCATTCCTTATAGAGAATACATTAGATGCACCACATTGATCTTGTAAATCGTAACCATAGAATCCTAATCTTGAATGTTGTTCTTTGTGTAGGTACATAGATAGGTACCATGCACTTAAACCAGTTTGGGAGTTTCCAGTTGCAAAGGCAGTTGAAATACCCGCAGCTGCTGAAACAATAGAAGCTCTTTGAGAACCACCGAATTGAGTTTCAAGTAAAGCAGGATATTCTTCATATTGTTCTAATCCGTAGAAGGTAACTTCAGAACCAACATCAAGGACTGTATCCATGTTGTTAGGAGCCTTGGTTAATCCACCATATTTATCTTCCACGTACTCTTTACCGTAGTAAGAAAAGTCATCAAGAACGTTGTCTGTGTATGCGGCAGATGCATATTGAGTAAATCCTACTCCACCAGACATGTATGAACCCAACCAAATTTGGTCGTAAAGTGCGGCTGACATAGCAACAACATCCAATGATACTCTAACAGGATCATCAGAGTTAACTCTTGAGGATTGACAAATATCAGCCATGTATCCGAATGGAATTCCTCCAGGTTCATTTTCAGCTCTTGCTCTTCTAACAGGTAAATATGTACCCATGTGAATGACTTCTGCATGTTTAGATGCGTAAGCAAAGTCACCAGTAGCTCCTTCACCAGCACATTGGTTGTAAGCCGAAATCATTGACATACCGATTTGCATTGCAGACCATCTGGAAGTTGTACCTCCATCACAGACTCTTCCTACGATAGAAGGAATTCTTACTACCTGCCAAATTTTGTCTCCAACTTCTGCTTTTAAAGTTTCAGCTTGCTCAGATGGGAACTCCTTGTTAATATCCAAAACAAATGCAGAATCAATTTCATCAGCTAACTCATCATCACCAGTGAATACTTTCACATAACTGTCTGCAACCAAAGAAGGGTTGGTTTCAACCATGTGCTCTTGTACAACAGCTGCACCTGGCATAGCGTGATTAACAGTTTCTAAGTAATTTGTAATAGTTTCTGGAGTAACTTCCATACCCAATCTTTTTTCAAGAACTGTGTGTGCTGTGTTTAAACCAACGACAACGGTTCTTCTAATATCATCCCACATCTGTTGGATAGCCGCATTGTTAACAAAATGGAAATCGTCACCTTCAACAAAGGTATCCGTGGTTGATACTTGGTAAGGCATTAATGCTCTCTGACCTAACGGAGAACCAACATCTGGGTTGTATTGAGGAATTCCTCTTTTTGCAGCTATTTCTTTACCTGCATTATAAAATTCAGTTTTCCTTTCAGACTGTTTCCATCCACCTAAGTTATAAAAGGTGGTGGTTTTATCTTCAGGATCTTCTTTAAATTTCTCTGTTAATGCTTTTAAGAACTTTTTATCCGCCATAATAATTACCTCCCTTATTCAGGGCAGAATCCTCCTTCGGATCTTGTAACATGGATTTTATGTAAAATTTCCACGGCATCTTTATCGTCTTTGTAAGCTTCACCATCTACTCTGTAGATTGTAGTTTTACTCTTCAAAGTCTCTTCATCCAATGGTTCACCAAGAACAACAGGTTCGTCAAGTTCTTTACCTATTTGATCCTTTACCATTTCAACCTTGCCAGTTTGTTTGTTGAAAACTTGTCTTCTGAGCATGTCGAACATGACACCATTTTCATCAAGTCTTAAAGAGTGACCATGAACTGATTTTCCTCTGATACCTGTTCTTGCAGGGTCAAAATATTCAGTTTCTAATAATTCTTTAGAAATTCTTTCTAAATCTCTTTCCCTTGCTTCTATAATCTGTCTACCAGATAAAGTACCAGCATCTACACCCCTATATCTGTTTAAGTAAGATCTTGATCTTAAGTAAGGTTGAGCTGGAGCAAAATACATTGAATCTACAAACTGTATGTATCTTACCCTATCACCAGCTTTTGCACCGTCAATAGGTTCAACAATTTCTCTAATGTAATCATCAGGCTCATCCATTTCATCTAATGGTGGGTGAACACTTTTATATTCTTCACCTGGAGCTCTGTGACCTAATATTTTTACTACACTCTCATCAGAAATTTCTCTTAGTTTCTCTAATTTATAGTTAGGATCTGTGAAATTTCTTCTATTTTGAGCAACTTGTGTAGTTCCTGGATAATATTGCACCATAAATCATACACCTCCTAATGCTAACTTAATTTTTCTAATAATCTCATCTAACTTATCTTGAGGGCAAGTTTCTCCCCTAATAACCCCAGTAACAATATTCAAAATTTGACCTTTAGTTTTGACCTCATCAGGCATTACCTTAGATGTCTTAACACCTATCTTAGCAAAGTCTTCAAAGTCAACAGGATACTCGCAAATGATTACACAAGGTCTATTCGTATTTCTTAAAATTAGTCTTGCCTTGTAAATAAGATGATTTCTAACTCCTCCTAAATGTATTGCAAGAAGTTTAAATCTATTCATTTGAAGAATTTCTTTTTCTGTTAACCCAAACAGACTTCCTCCACCTACATGAGGAACATCACCTGGAACACCAGCACCAGCATTTAATATCATTGTACTCGTTAAAATGTTGGCTTCACGGAGGGCGAAAGTTATTTCACAAACTGGTTTTGTAATATGTCTTTTACCTGGAGACATCCCAATGGCCAGTAAATCCGATCCACATTCAGCAAATGTACCTCTTTGGGCAATTCCTCCACCTTCACCGAGACCCATTGTCTCTCTACAGTCAACAACGTGAGTAGATTTTCCAATCATGATATCTATTATATATATGCAGTATGGTTTTTATAATGAATAACTTAAATTTTTAATATTAAAATTTCTTAAAACCTTATAAGAATATTTTTAAAATCTTTATAAGAATATTTTTGAAAGTTCATATCAAAATATTTAAAATTGTGTACCTTTGATAAAACCAAATATGACTAACCTCTTTTAAGAATCGTCACTCTGTCTTTAAGTTTTGCTGATTGATCAGTCATTCCAATTAATTCATCAGGAATATTCCCATTACCATACTTTATATTATCAGAAACGGTTTTTTGAGTACGAATAAATTTCCCAATATCGATATCGAAGCCAAAAGGCAATAACTCTCTACATACTTCATCGATGTTATCCTTAACCTCAGAAACATCGAAGTCATCAGAAACATCAATAAAAATACGACCCGTTTTTACCTTGAGATCAATTTCTTTACCATGAACATTGATGACGCGTCTTTCAGCATATTTTGGATTTTCATTAGGATCTTCAGGTGGAAGTCTTGGTCCTTGAATTATCGTTCTTTTAACACCATCAAGGGCTTCAATTTCATTTAACAACATTTCTGTTCTATCTGAACCTAAAATCCTATGTGGGAACACTTGTAAATCCATGTTTTTTTCCTCTAAGATTCATTAGATTTTTTTTTATTTTATTTTGAGATTACTTAGATTTGGCCTTTAATATCGGCAGCTGCCTCCACAACATATTTGAGTGGTTCTCTAAATTCATCTACACTACTAAATACTTCTTTAATTAATCCAGAAGTTGATTCTGGTGAGAAAAGTTGAGTACCTGCATCTAAACACATTGCAGCCACAACACAAGGGATACAGAATCCTTTACTGTGTCTTGTAACAACATGGTTACCATTGAATAGACCAGGACCTCCTCCACCATAGATAGAGTGGCTAAAGAACGAAAATCCTACAGCTACACCTTCAGCTCTACCGAAATCTACTCCTGGAAGACCAGTTGCAAACTCGATTGAATCATTGAAATATAGAATACTGGAAGGTACACCTTGAGCAGCTCTTGCAGCTCCAACATTTACCATAACAGCAGCAGCTGAACCAGCAGCAGCATAAGCATTCCATTTCGCTAAATCATTAGCAGCATATTCAGTGAATCCATTAAGATCTTTTTCTGCTTTAATTACACCATCAGCTGAAGCTTTTTCAATGGTTCCATTAATCACGTTACCAATGGTTCCCTCTTTAGCAGAATCATTAACCAAATCTAAAACAAAGTTGTCTGCATTCATACCTTGATAAGCTAAACCTAATAAATGTAGTCTTTCAAAAGCACCAACAGCATCTCCCATTTCAAACATAGCAGTTTGTTCTAAAATAGAAGAAAGTGCAGTTCCTTGTAAAGTATTTTTTAAAGTAGCAGCAGCTATATGGTTAGCCATAATATTTCTTAAAGCATATCCTCCACCTTCAAGCTTTTGTGGAATATCCAGCATAGTTGCAAGGTTAGAACCCATATAATCAACAGATTGAGGATATCTACCTAAAATCGCTGCTTTTACCATGTTAGCATTGTACATATCCACTTCATCAAACTGGTTAATGATGGCTTGTACCAAAGCAGTAGATGTAGCCAATGTAGATACAGAATATTCTGCTGCAACATTTAACCTAGCATTTGGAATTTGGACTAAAATTCTTTTTCCACCAGCTAAAAGTTCTACCTTTGTATCATCACCTTCAGTTACTTGAATCATTTCTTTGATTGACTCTGCAAGAGCACCAGCATTTCCTAAAAGATCAAGGTCAACTTCTCTTCCTAAAATCTTACAAGCTTTTCCACCGACACTAGCAGTCCTCAAAGCATTTTCTATACCTTCTAAGTTCACAGCTACAGTCCTTTTAATACCATTTACGATACTTTTAATAGCAGGATTACGTAGTGGACTTAATGCTTCGATAGGTACTCCAGATTCAACTAAGTTACCTCTGTCGTCGTATAGATCGACTTTATCATCAAACTTCGCCATTTTTTCCCTCCTAACTAAATATAGTTAACAAATATACCATACAAGCAAGACACTAAAATTTAAGTCAGAATTGCTAAATTTAGGCATCATTGAATCAGCTATAAAGCAAGCTTACAATATAACCTAACTTTTGGTATACAAAAGTTAATTTTATTCAACGTATATAATAAAGTTTATCTTTAAGATTAATTAGTAAAGTTTATAAAGGATAATGTATTTGAAATTTACATGAAACTAACAATAAGAAAATGAAACCAACAATAAGAAAAAGAATAAATGAAGTAATACTCTTTAATGTAGTGTGAAATTCTATTCACATTTTTATATATACAATAACGTAGTAATCCACGTTTAATGACCCAGGTGTCTGATTTATTGGTGATCAACGAGTCCTGTAATTTCTTGAATTTCTTTGTAACCTTTGAAAATCAGTATCCCTATTAAAAATACATTCAAATACACATATTTATAAATATATCCCTTCGTATAGGCATGAATATCCTTATAAATCTATTTCATTTTTCAAAAATTTGAAAAATTGAAGATTTTCCATCTTGTTCGCCTGAAATCCTCCCATTTAAGATAAATCAAATAGTCTACCTCTTAAAGATTTGTAAAATTGGATTTTTGGGATTATTATCATTTTAAAGCCTGAATAATACCTAATACTCGCAATAAGCTCTTTTATAGTCTTTAGTAAGCAACATTTGCTTTACTATAAAAACTTCCCACTGAACTTCAAATCCAATGCGATTGAAGTTGAATCAACTATTATGGCCTTAATATTTCTTATTTTTTGAAATTTTAGCTTATTTAATGTTTTTAAAGCTAATTCCAAGTATTTTATACCTCACTACGTTGAATAAATCTCTCTTATTTGTTCTATACTTTGGTAAGTCTTTAATACCAAGAAATTTACGAAGCTTAAACTTACTATTCACTTGATTGTAAACATTACTCAGCTTTAATTTAAAAAATATTGATAATAATACCAATTCTAACATTATTTGATAGCTTTCAATCTTTTTTAATCCATTTCAAGCTAATTCATCTTGAAAAGTTCTAGAATCGATAAGTTTAAGTACTTTGCCAAACAATATCCATACAGGGTCTTTTTTATCAGGATTTAATGGGATTTTCATTTAAATCACCAATTAAATATATAATCCCGATAATATTTAAATCTCTCGATTTTAAAGACCCTAAACTTAAAATCATTCGTAAAAAATTTGTACTTTTAATGAAGTGTCATGATTGATTGTTCTTTATGAGGAAATACCTTTAAAGAAATCGTGAAATTTTCATGAAAATCAGGCACCATGTTTAATAGCGTAGTGAGTTTATTAAATTTATTAAATAACAGTGGTTAAAATATATGTCAAACATATTAAAAAACGGTTTAAACATATTTAAAAATGATATAAAAACTATCGTTCACAGTCCATTTGTATTGCTTGTTTTAATAGTTATAATCTTAATTCCATCTCTCTATGCTTTAATAAACATCGAAGCTAATTGGGATCCTTATAATAATTTGAATCAGCTGAAAATAGCTGTTGTAAATAATGATGTTGGTTATTTAACCAATGGCACAAACGTTAACCTTGGCGAAAACCTAGTGAAAGAATTAAAAGGAAATGAAGGATTTAAATGGGAATTTGTAAACTATACCACTGGTATGGAGGGATTAGAAAATGAAAAATATTATTCCATGATTGAAATTCCCAACAATTTTAGTGCAACTGTGTACTCCATCGAAGAGGGTAACAACGCTAAAAGGTCTCAAATTATTTTTTGGGATAATGAAAAAATAAATCCTGTCAGTCCAAGAATAATTAATTCTGGATTAGATCAAGTACAGACAGGAATCAACGGACAAATAAGTGAGACTATAGCTAGTATTGTCTCAACTAAATTACATGATGTTGGAGTGAAAGCTGAAGATAACGAAAATGATTTTATCAGGATAAAAACTCGTCTAAATCAATTAAATGATATTTTTAATCTCTTAGAACCTATTTTAGAAGGTTCAAATATTACTCAAATTGTACCTGAAGAAGTTTTAGATAGGATCGAATATCTTGTTAGATTGGTAGAAATAGACACCATGAAGGTTAACTCCATAGACTACAGTGAGTTGACTCAACTTGCAAATATAAACCCTGAAGACGTGGAGTACTATATCCAAAGTCCAGTCACATTAGAAAAAAGAAGTCTACATCCGATCGATAATTATGGTGCAAGTGTTTCTCCATTTTATATATGTCTATCTTTATGGATTGGTTCTATTGTAAGCTTAGCCATGATTAGCAATAGAGTTCAAAGAAAGATTAAAAGAAAGAATGATCTCAAACAGGAGCATTATAATGAAGACGGTTCATTGAGTGTCTTTTTCGGACGGATGGGACTGTTTATAACGATAAATATATTCCAATCATTGGTTATGACCGTTGGACTAATATCACTCCACCTACAAATTAGTTCAATCCCACTATTTTTGGTTACGATTGTCTACATCGGATTATGTATAATCACAATTATCTACTCATTAATCTCTACATTTGGAAACGTTGGCAAGGTCATGACCATCGTTCTCTTAGTTTTACAGATCCCTGGAAGTGGGGGAATTTATCCCATTGAACTTATGTCACAATTCTTCAGAATAATCACCTCCATTCTACCTATGACCTACGCTATAAAGGTATTTAGAGAAGTTATATATGGAATTTCATGGAACCACTATTTTTACAACCTTGAAATATTAAGTTTAATAACCATTTCAGTGTTCATTTTAGCAATACTTTTTAAAGAAAAAGTAGATAAATACTCTAAAGGCTTTGAAAATAAATTAAAAGAAAGTGGATTGTTTTAAATCCAAGCCTTTAAAAACAGAGATTTAAAAAAGTTTGAATATAAGAAAAAGAGGTTTGAATAACATGCCCATTTTAGAATTCTGGATAATATTGGCTCTTGCCTGTGTTTTAGGAGAACTTTTAAGTGTAAATTTCTTTTTATTATCCGTAGGTGTGGGTGCTGGATTCGCAGCATTAACCAACCACTTAAACTATGATTTTACAACTCAATTAATTGTTTTTGTAGTCGTTACAACAATCTGTGTTTTACTTTCAAGACCCTTAGCAAAGAAGTTAACAAAAAAGTCTCCTTCAAAGAAATCCAACACAGATAGATTAATTGGAGAAGAGGCAATTGTAATCGGGAAGATAGTGCCTGATGAAATGGGAACGATTAAAATCTTAGGAGAAACCTGGAGGGCAATATCCAATGAGGAAATAGCTGTTGGAAAAAAAGTAATCGTTGAGAAGATTGATGGTGTGAAGTTAATTGTTAAAAAGGAGTAATTATTTAATATTGAACAACCTACATGACGTTAATAATTATAATATATATAAATAAAATCAAATATTAATAAATAAAAAAAAAGTAATACGAAAAGGTGATTTGATGGATTTGATAATAGTCGTTATAATACTCGTAGTGGTGATCGTCATCGCTGCAAAGTCATTAAATATTTTAAGACCCTATGAAAAAGGTGTTGTCGAAAGATTAGGTAAATATCAGAGAACCGTTGAAAGTGGTTTGATATTCGTGATCCCCTTTATCGAAACCATTAGAACCGTTGACCTTCGTGAACAAGTAGTGGACGTTCCACCTCAAGAGGTTATTACAAAAGATAATACTGTAGTCATCGTTGACTGTGTAATTTTTTATGAAGTTATAGATCCTTTCAACGCTGTTTATAACGTTGTTAACTTCTACCAAGCCATTACAAAATTAGCCCAGACAAACCTAAGAAATATTGTCGGGGATTTAGAGCTTGATCAAACCTTGACCTCAAGAGAAATGATCAACACACATCTCCGTGAAGTTCTCGATGAAGCCACTGACAAATGGGGAACTCGAGTTGTAAGAGTTGAAATTCAAAGAATTGAACCTCCAAAAGATATTGTTGATGCGATGAGTAAGCAGATGAAAGCCGAAAGAATGAAAAGAGCATCCATCCTAGAAGCAGAAGGATATAAACAGTCTGAAATTAAAAAAGCCGAAGGTGATAAACAGGCAGCTATCCTTGAAGCAGAAGGTAATGCCGAAGCCATCAAAAAAGTAGCAGAAGCTAATAAATACAAGGAAGTAGCTATTGCAGAAGGTGAAGCAAAAGCGAACATCTCCATCTATGAGTCCATCCATGAAGGTAATCCCACAAATGAGTTAATAGCTATTAAGTATTTAGAATCCCTTGAAAAAATAGCCAATGGTAATTCCACGAAGATATTCCTTCCAGCTGAACTCTCTGGAATCCTAGGTTCTGTTGGTGCAATAGCAGATCTATTTAACAAAGAAGACTTAAACAAAAAAATCGTGAAACTTGAAAATAAGGAAAAAAATAGTAATGAGTTAGATAACAAAAAATAATCTAACCTACCTCTTTTTTTTGAATCTATGATGTGTAAATCTTGTAATTTTTTAACAAAGTCTTAAACAGTTTTAAAGATTATATTCTAATGATGATCATTATCCTCTTAATAATATTATATTTATAGTATAACACATTTATAGTGATAACTGAAAGGTTTATAAATAACAATTTATATACTATATAATATGAATTTTAGAGATTTTAAATCATGGCATGCTCCAAGTATTATTAAAATACCATCTAGTCAAAA
>JAITEE010000045.1 GCA_031282205.1 Candidatus Methanovirga aequatorialis
AACATCTATCAATTATTAGTCCAATTATTTCTTATAAAAATTCTCTAAATTAAATTTAAATAGATTATATTGGATATTAATTAATTTTAAATTGACAAACTTTACCAAAATCATTATAATAAAATACCAAAAATACTTTAAAGAGACATAAAAAATAAATTTTCAACAATAAAGGATTTTTAATAAGTATTGAATTTCATTGATATTAATAAAAATGAAGTTAATAGAAATTCTCTATATTAAATTAGATATATTATTCATGACGAACGTATAAAAGATTACAAAATTAAATAGAACTCCATTATTTCACGATAGATCGATATAAAAACTCTTGAAGTTGAATATTTGATTTTCCAATTGAACAAGTTCAATAAAGAATTACATGAAAAATAGACGATTTTTTTTCGACTTTAGTTAATACAAACCTATCGAATTTAATTTAGAAGTCTAAAAATTTTTCAATATCCAAGAGAACAGAATTAACAGATAGGTTAAATAACTGTTTACCATAATCCAAATCAACATAAACCCCTTCTTCTTCAATTGCAATTGCTCCTTTTTCAATGTTGGGATCATTTGCTCTTGCATCAGCAAACTTGAATAACCCCACCTCACCATAGATTTCTAAATTAGTCTGATTTTTAACTTCACTCTTATCCAATATTCCTAAAACTTCACCCATTGAGAGCTCACCAGAACCTCCATGAGGACCTTCTGTTTCAATGATCTTATTGTTTAATTGGATAATAATATCGGTTTCATGTTCAATTCTATCTAAACATTGACAAAGTGGTAAATTCCCTCCATGAGCATTTACAATGACTACTTTATCAATTCCTAAGAATCTTTTTCCTGAGTTTAAAGTTTCAATGATGTTGTTAGTTAAATCATCTAAGCTGTTATGTACTCCATGATCTATCTCATCTATCTCATAAGCTGGATAAATAACACCTAAAAATTTAGCTCCACTTTGTAATGATGCATTTAATGCTATGTAAGAAGCTATCTTCGCATCTGTATCGATTGGAAGTGCAGGACCATGATTTTCCAAGTGAGAACCAAGGGCTATTACTCCAATTTTATGAACGTTTGAATTTTTAATGTTTCCAGATGAATATCTAAGTTCCACCATAAACACACCAAAATATTTAATTATTAAACCTCAAGGTTCCAAATATCATCACCAATGAAGTGGATAGTTTTAACAGCTTTCCCTTTATCATTATTAACCATTTCATCAGCTTTAATGAGACTTACCCCAACAGCTAATGGTCTATTGTGATCTTCATCAACGATAACAACCACATCATCCTTAACTATATTTTCAGAAGCATCTGTAATTCCAGGACTCATAACATCTGCACCGTTTGCCATAAATTTCACTGCACCCATATCAACAACAACTTTTTTAACTGATGTAAGATCGTTGTTAATCATATACTTCAATGTAGGGTACGGTCTATCATCTATTAAAACGATCGTTGGTTCATCATCGACTAAGATGAATGGAATAGGATCGGCTTCTAAGTATTCTATCCTTTTTTTATCAGATAAAATAGAAGAATATTCTCCTAAATCATTTTTAATCTTTTTTAATCTTTTTTTATTTAAAAAATACCTGTTTTTAACCTTCATTTTAATCTTCCATAAAATTTAATTGAATCCTACAACGCCCTCTTTAAGTAATGAACGAAATTTTTAAACCTTCCAGTGTTAACCATAGTAAATTATCAATAGTGTTAGTATATAAATGTTCCTTGATAAATAAGTTTAATAGTAAATAATTATATCCTCTTTTACTGTTTAAATCAAGAATCAATATAAGGGAATAGAGTTAGTACTCATTCAAAAATAGATAATTCATAACAAAAAACTAAATAAAGTTAATGAGACTGTCATCAAAACAATATTAGATAAAAAGTCTATTAAACTTGTTTCAAGTGGGATCACAACATTATCTGGGTCAAACCCTTGAATATAAGAAAATATTGAAATACCAAACACTATAAACATTGAAACAGGAATTAATATTAAGCCTGATATGGTGCTGATCAATATCATCGTTACGATACCTATCTGTAAAGTTCCAGATAAGTAAAGAAGACTTTCCACTAAAATAGCTATCAATGGGTAGATTATACAGGACAATATTAAAATCAATTTAAAATTCTTTCTTAACTCTTTAGTCAACCTGTAGGTTGGTTCTATTATACCTGAATGAATGGCTGAAGTTAATCTACTACTTAAAATGCTTAGTAAACCACCACTTTCACCTGAAAATAAAGGAATTAAAGATAAAAGACTTTGATTTGTTAGTAAGGTGGTCATGAAAGTATTTAAAATCTGACCCGCTGAAATTCCCATCAACGAAGACAGAAACAATATAGGAGTATTCTGTTTTAAAACCTTATTCATAGTAGAACCAGAATTATAAGCAAAGTAAAATAAAAGTAGGGTAAATACAACAATTAAAACAGTGCCCACCATTTTAAGAACTTGATCATGAATAAGTAAAGTTAAATAGATTGCAACGATCATTGATGGCAAGGTAAACAAATCTCCTAAAGCCGTGATTATTGGAATTGTTATGTTATCAGGATCCCAATCGTTTTGAAAACTTTTAATAGGTATTATAATTGTTGTAGGTAACATTATCAAACTTGAAATCAATCCACAAAAGGTTGATATTAATATGAAATCAACTAAAGGCATACTATCAAAATTAAAAATCATACAAGTTATTTTAGCCAAAATTCCTAAGGATATTGATAGAACTAAAGTTAGAATAATCGATGATTGAATATTTTGACTTAAAACATCGGATTTTTTAAGTTCTGGAGATAAAGTACCAATATGAAGATTTGTTCCAAGTCTAGATGCTAATGCTCCATATATATTCCCCCTCATTCCTATTGAACCAGGTATGAGAACTATTAAACCTGGGAAACTCTCAAAATATGAGGTCATGTTTTTTAATATAATCCCTGCAAATAAGTCTCCAAAGGCACAGATTAAAAGCCCTATTAAGCCTTGAATCAATACGGTTCTATTGGTATTTAGAAAAGATTCTTCTTTAGATTTAGTAAATAACTTTAATCCTTTTTTACTAATATAAAGAGTTGAATTTACAACCAACATTGTAATATTTGATATAAAATGACGAATGAATTTCAACAGAGTCTTTTTCATCGATTTCACCTATTTCCATTTTAATCAAATCCTATTATCAGTTGTAAGCTCATTTTCAGTTAAATATCATCAAAAGACATTTTATTATGGGCTAATTTTTTTAATATACATGAACCAGTTTCTGTACCTTTGAATATTAAAATATCTCCTTCAAATAACATAGTGTCTTTATTAGGACCATAAATCCAAAACTCCTCTCTTCTAATAGCAATTATCTTCATTCCAGTTCTTGTATTTAGAAGTAGTTCACCTAACGATTTTTGAGAAAGTTCAGAACCCTTTAAAATTGATGTCCTACTTACAATTTCTTCAGACTCTTCCATCACCATTTTAAAAACAGGATGTGGTTTTAATCCTTTTAAAACTAAATCAGCAATATCCTTTGCAGAGTTAGCAATACTTTCAGCAGCTTCAGCTATTTCAAGAAGAGTGGTTAACTTTTCAGCATCCTCTCGTGAACGTGCAGCGATAAGTGACTGCATTTTTATTTCATAGTTAAAACTGTTTACTTTATTTTCAAGTTTTAAAACCTCTTCAGCCACTTCTTTATTATTAAATAAAACAGCTGAATAAGCTAAATCAACCATAAGTTCCGAAAGATTCTTCATATCAATTAATGTATCTTTAATACTTGTCAATTTATTCCCACCATTGTTTAACTTTAACATCATCAGTATTTTATAGTCATATTAAAATTAATAGAGAATTTCTATTAACCTAGAAAAATATTCATTCACGAATTTGCTACCACAACATAAACGAGTCACAAAAACCCACCCAAAGTAGATTAAAACCTCCAAAAATAAAATAATAAAACTCAAAGATTCTAATCTCTCAAACCACAAAAAAAAGCTTCAGACATTACTATTTCCTTCTCCAATAAAATAACCCAAGA
>JAITEE010000061.1 GCA_031282205.1 Candidatus Methanovirga aequatorialis
AATAATCTTTAAATTATTAATAAAATAAAAAATAAAGCATTTTAAAAATAATAAAAATTTATTATAATTTCCAATATTTATTTGAATGATAAAAATTTAATTTTGCAATTTACTATAATCAACACTTATCTCGATACCTTTAAACGTTGCACTCCATGAATCGGTTTAACTGAGATATTTAAGGTTTGTAGGTAAGTTTTTGTATTAGATTTTTCATCATGCAACATTATTTCTCCAAGGTCTTCAGTTATGTTAACATCCAAAGATAAAAAAAATGAGTCATAGACCAATGGAGGCAAGTTGTGGGCTATTGCTTCAGACACATGTTTTCTAAAACTATCTTCACCATAGTTCATTTCAATGGCCAATGGTTTTATTATTAAAGCATTTGTCCCTCCCCCTCGTGAGGGAGCAATTATGAAATCCTGTGATTTCCCATGATTTATTAAGGTGTAAATATC
This sequence comes from Candidatus Methanovirga aequatorialis, assembly GCA_031282205.1. GTDB lineage: Archaea > Methanobacteriota > Methanobacteria > Methanobacteriales > Methanobacteriaceae > Methanovirga > Methanovirga aequatorialis. The sequence continues at coordinate 462 of JAITEE010000061.1, forward strand.
AGACTTAGCTATTAAAGGTACATCTGAAGGTATTATAATAACCTTTGAAACCTTATCTTTAGCCCATTCCATCGCCTGTTTAAGTGCAAGATTTAAATTTGAATTTTCCTCTTCAAGAAGGGTCACAACTCCTAACTCCTTTCCATAATCCAAAACATCCCTATCTCCACTTATAATTATTACTTTATCAACATGTTCTTTTAAAGCCATGAAGACGTCTTTAAGCATGGATTTTAATAAGTTCTCCCTTTCTTGTGATGATAAAAAAGGAGATAGTCGAGTTTTGGCATTATTAAATTTCGATACTGGAATAATCCCATAAATATCATCCATAAAATCCCCCCATCTTATGATTAATAGGTTTTAGCTATTGAAATAGTGTGTTTAGCATTTTTATTACAGTTAATACATTCACCTTTTGCTTCACCTTGAACTCCTAAAATATCCAAGTTTGTTTTATCTTCAATTTCCTTACCACAATCATAACCACCACACCATTTAATTAAACCAACGTTCCCATTTAAAACGATTTCTTCTATTTTATCTGAACTATCAATTTCAACAACATGCTCTCTCATGAAGTTCCATGCTTTTTCTTTAAGATTAGTATTTATTTTAGATAAACAGCTATTTAAATTGGATACAATATCTTCACTCAAGGAACATTCCTCTTTTGTAAAGGTGTCCCTCCTTGTTATAATCATCTTATTGTTTTTCAAGTCTCTTGGTCCTATATCTATTCTAATTGGGATTCCATTTAACTCCCAATCATAATATTTCTTACCAGCTCTAAGATCACGATTATCAATACTAACCCTAAATCCACCATCTTTTAGAATATCCTTAATTTCATTGGCTTTATATAACACATCTTCTGCTCCATCTTTAAATATTATGGGAATTATTGTAACTTGAGTAGGAGCAACCAATGGTGGAAGAACAAGACCCTTTTCATCCCCATGAATAGCTATTAAAGATGCGATAACCCTATCCGAAAGACCATAACAAGTTTGATATGGATGCCTATGATCTCCGTCGGCAGCCTCGTACTTTATATCAAATGTTTTTGCAAATGTATCTCCAAGATTATGTACGGTCCCAACCTGTAAAGTTTTACCATCCCTCATCAAAGTATCGAAGGCAAAGGTATACTCTGCACCTGGAAACTTATCCCAAGATGGTCTGTCATGAACTAAGTAGGGAATAGCCAAGATATCGAACAGCCGTTTATAAATAGCTATTCCATCTTGGACTTGTTGGCTTGCTTGTTCATAAGTTTCGTGTACTGTATGAGATTCTGTGAATGTGGTGATCTCCCTTACTCTAATAAGTGGTCTTGTATGTTTAGTTTCATACCTCATCGTATTTACGGTTTGATAGACTTTTATTGGTAAATCTATATGGGATCTTATCCACAATGAGAACATAGGATAAATAGCCGTTTCGCTTGTTGGTCTAATAGCTAACTTTTCATTTAATTCCTTCATTCCACCATGAGTAACCCAATAAACTTCCTCCTCAAAGCCTTTTACATGTATTCCCTCTTTTGCTAATTCAGTTTCTGGAATAAGTAATGGAAATAGAACCTCATCATGGTCTTTATCCATCAACCTCTCAAGTTCCCTTAAAACATACTTTCTTATTTTAAACCCTTTTGGTAACCATACACTCATTCCTTTAATAGGATACCTTGAGTCTATTATCTTTGCTTCCTCCAAGATACTATGAAACCACTGACTAAAATCTTCCATCACATCACCAGTTATGGTCATCAGAATATTACTACCACGTCAATCAATATTTTTTTTAATTAATAAAATCACTTATATTTTATAGTTTGTAATATAAATAATATGTCAAAAGCTTAGGTTTTGTTTCTCAAAACTAATAAATATACTATCAACACTTTAAACAGAAGTCCAATAACAATTTATTGTTTTGCGAAATTATTTTAACAAAAATTTGGTTCTCGATTAAATAATATATTTCGATGAATATAATATCCTCAATATTTTAATTTAAAAATTATGGTTTAAGACATAAGTTTTTTAAATGATGTTTGTATTTTTTAAGAATTTTTTTATCCAGCTTTTTGCGAACGATTGGGATCTATTTAATTTTAAAAAGCTATTTTTGATATTTTCTCTTAATTCTTCTATATTATTTATTAATAAAGGAGATATTTCTCTTTTTATTGATTTCCAAACAAATTCTATGGGATTTAAATCAGGAGAATATGGAGTTAAATAAACAAGCTGGATATCGAGTCTTTGAGCAGATTCAAGAGTGATTCAAGATTTATGTGGTCTAAGTTGTCCAATACGATGATAATTTCTTTTCCTGGGTTTTCATGTGAAAATTCTTCAAAAAATTCAATTGTTGATTCAAAAATGGATTTTTCTTTAAAATCAACCAAACTTTTACCATTTATTGAATAAAAGCCAAATGTATTTGGGTTTAGTTATTCCTATTTTTTCACTTGTTTTTATAATTGAATATCCATGAAAAAGATCATTTAATTAACCGAGAATATGGTATCTGCAAAACTCTTGTACCAGTTTGCAAAATCTGGTGTTTCACTTAAGAGCCATTAATATCAACAACAATGATTAACAAACCTTGATCATCTTCAAAGTCCTTGATCAAGTTGTTCAAAAAGAATGAAAAATTATCTTTTATATGTTTTACTGTTTCTTTCTCTGGTTGAAACTCAATTTTTGATACGTATAAATCAAGGCTTTTAACATGGTTTTTAAATTTGTCAATAATTCTTTTAGACCAAGTTTCTTTTTCAATTTCATTAAGCAATCGATTGATTGTTTGAGTGATCAATGTGTCAATGTCATGTACTCCGTCGTTGTATACATAAACTCCAATCATTTTTACATCTTCTCTCTGCAAAATCCTTAAAATAGTCAGCAAGTGAACTTTTTCAAATTCCCTTTCTGCTTCTTATTAAAAAATGTGTTGTATATCTTTTTGAAGCTTGATTTAAGTATATTATATTTGTTTCAATGATTTCTTTTTTACCTTCAAAGTTTTCAGGATCTACAAGTCGTTCTGGTTGAAAGAGACTTTCTTTATCCATATAATTCATTTTTTCACGATCCTTTATATATAGAGTCTATTTTAATTATTAAATATTTTTTTGAACACTTTTAAATTTTATTTTATCCTTAGATTTATTAAATCTAATGGTAGTACTTATAGAGAGACCGTTGCACAATTAATTGGGAAAAAAACTTCACACAATTGACTATAACTTAATTTCCATCTAAGTCCAAAATTTTTTTCTCAATTCATATATACTCATATTATCAACAAAAAATCATCCGTTAATAAAATCTCCTAATTTTAAAACGTCGTTGGTTATCTCATATAACTTCTCCCTATTTTCACCACTTATTGTAATCCTTTTATAATTTTCAGGACCATGAACGATCCAAGAATTCTTATTGAACTTTTTAAAAGGTTTACCATGTTCAGGAGGAGTGTAACTTCCTATTGGAACTTCTAAAGCATGATAATCTTTAATTTCCCTATCGATCTCTTTCACGTTAAAATTCCCTGAAACCATATCAACCAACTTTAACAACGGGCTCACTGAAGTTGAAGCCGTGGATAGGTATCTTGTTCCACTTGGTCGTGGGTTTATTTCAATTGCATAGATTTCTTTATCCTTTTTAGAAAATATAAAATCAATATCTATCGTTCCTTCAGCATTTAAATTCTTAGCTATTTTAACTGCAAGATCTTTTATCAGATCGTTATCCAATCCATCAATTTCAGATGGAGCATATCTAACTTTATTCAGAGGATGAGTTCCTTTAAGGTCTGTTTCACCTTTGTATACTGGAACAAGAGGAACATGTTCATCATTATAAGATAAGACTTCAATGGATATTTCATACCCATTAACGTACTCTTCACATAAAGTCAGAGCAAATCTATTGGTGTAGTCAAAAAAGGATTTATTATCATTAACAACCGCAATATTCTTGCCTCCTTGACCTTCAAACTGTTTTAATACATGATGAAAGCCAAAATCACTTCTAAAGCTATTTTTATCATGAACTTCATGTTCATGACCGTTAAAATATTCAATGAATGATCTTAGATCGTTATCAAGACTTAAATCTATATCTTTAAATTTTAAGCTGCCATGGCCGTTTAGATGATTTTTTAAGTTGTTGTTTTGAAAAACAAAATAGTTTGGTGTTTTTATATTAAAATATTTAAAAAATTCTTTAGTTAAAAATTTGTTAATACATATTTTAACCGCTGTTTTATTGGAGGAAATTACAGGAATATTATGATCACTCTCCAGAATCTCCTTCATCGATGCAAGATCAAGTAAAGGAGGATCAACACCAATTAAAGGAATAACACCATCAACTTCCTCTTCGATAGCTATTCTCATTGGTTCATCCATACCTCTTGGAACGATATAGTATTTATCTGCCAAATCAATATTATCAGAATTTTCATTAGATTCCGTTAGCACACCATAGATATTTCTCTCCTGAAGATAGAAGTAAACATCGTCAAATAATCTCGCTCCGATGAACAGTATTTTCATTTGTTGCACCTATTAAATGTGAAAATATTATTATAATTTTATAACAAGTCCAATATTTTAATCTATATTTTAGATAATTTATATAAATATGTTAAAAAAAATATAATTTTATTAAAAATAAATATTTACTAAGAGAATAAATTTATTTATAAATGAAACCATAACTAAAATATGAAATACATTGTAAAACTATCAGGATTTAGGAAATAGTAATATGATCGGGAAAAAAATTAGATTGGAGAGAATAATAAATAGAAAAACCAAAAGAACCGTGATTGCACCAATGGATCATGGAGTCACCATAGGTCCAATTAGTGGAATAGTGAATATAAATAAAACTATTGACAACATCCGAAACGGTGGAGCTAACGCAGTTTTAATGCACAAAGGTATTGTTAATCAAGGACATAGAGGTTATGGAAGTGATATTGGACTTATCATTCATCTTTCAGCAAGTACCTCCTTAAGTCCTGACCCAAACAATAAAGTTCTTGTTACATCAGTTGAAAAAGCTATTCAACTTGGTGCCGATGCAGTTTCTGTACATGTCAACATTGGTTCTAAAACTGAAGCTAAAATGTTGAAAGAATTAGGTGAAGTTGCTGAAACATGCAGTCAGTGGGGAATTCCTTTACTTGCAATGATGTATCCTCGTGGAGAAAAGGTCAAAAATGAAAACGATGTTGATATGGTTAAACATGCAGCACGTGTAGGATCTGAATTAGGTGTAGATATAGTCAAAACCAACTACACAGGAAGTCCAGAATCATTTGAAGAAGTTGTTGAAGGAGCTATTATTCCTGTTGTAATAGCTGGAGGTCCTAAAGTAGATACCGATAAAAAACTTTTAGAAATGGTTAAAGATTCTATAGAAGTTGGAGGTGCTGGTGTAGCATTTGGAAGGAATCTTTTCCAAGCAAAAAACCCTGCAAAAATCACTAAAGCAATTTCAGAAGTTGTTCACAATAATTTAGACGTGGAAGAGGCATTAAAACTATTAAATTAACAATAGATATGAAAGGAGAATCCTAAATTGAGTGAAAAATTTGCATGGATCAAAACACCAGATAAACCCTGGGAAAAAAAGAAAGAACTGATTACAACCTCATTAGAATCTGGAATAAATTACGTTCTGGATTTAAAAGACCATGAAAACATTAAAAAGTTGGGAGATATTAAGATCATAAGTCCAGAAGGAGATATTGTTTTGGTTGGTATCAATGGTGAAGGTGATGGTTCCCATCGGTTAAACGATGATCTCACAAAATCAAAGGATATATCCACTGCAAAAAAGTTAAAATCAGAAAATAAAAACGTCGCATCATACATCGAAATTTCAGATAAAAAACATGAGAAGTTGGCCGTTGCTATTGGAAAAATAGTAGACTACGTAATCCTTGTTGCTAAAGACTGGACCGTTATACCTCTTGAAAATATAATAGCAGACCTACAAAAAGATAACACGAAAATAATAGCCTATGTTGAAAATAGAGAAGAAGGACAGGTGGCCACCCAAACCTTGGAAGTTGGAGTCGATGGAATCATATTTGAACCAAAAAATTATAATCAGATTAAAGAGATAGCAAAACTTATTGATGATAGTGGTTCAAATAGCTATAATCTAAAAGATGGTGTTGTGACCAATGTTAAAAGTCTATCCTCAGGAGATAGAGTTTGTATCGACACAAGTTCAATGTTAGATATTGGAGAAGGAATGTTAATCGGTTCATACTCAAAAGCAATGTTTTTAATTCATAGTGAAACCATAGAAAGTGAATATGTGGCATCAAGACCATTTAGAGTAAATGCGGGTCCAGTACAATCCTATGTAATGGTTCCAAACAATAAAACAAGATACCTCAGTGAACTTGAAACTGGAGATGAAGTTTTAGCCGTTGATAAAAATGGCAAAACAAGAACCGTCATTGTTGGAAGAATTAAAATTGAAAAACGGCCTTTAATGCTTATTGAAGCTGAGTACGACGGCTTAAAAATCAAAACATTGGTTCAAAACGCCGAAACAATACGCTTAGTAAACTCGAATGGAGAAGCTATTTCTGTTTCTAAACTTAAAACTGGAGACAAAGTAAAAGTCTTCATTGATGACAACGCTCGTCATTTTGGAATAGCAATAAACGAAACAATCATTGAAAAATAAATCAAATTTTCTTAAATAACGGCTTTGTAGAAATCATATTAAGTATGATGGGATCACATATTAAGTATCAACAAACCAGAGTATGATTCCGTGTTTAATGTATGTGATAACGAGTTAATAAAATTTACTTTTGCAGCTTTTAAAACTGCTAAAATGTCTTTACCAGTTTATTCGTGCGAAAAATCAAAGCATAAATACACTCAACATCAACTCATGACATTATTATGCTTGATGAAGCGTTTTAAAACTTGATTATCGTCTTTTCACTTCGATAATTCAATTAATACCAGAAAAATACAAGTATTAATCGATTTAAAAGACAAGCCTACATTATACTATGTTATAAAAATTTTTTAAAAGAATATGACTGATTTTAAAGATGCAATACCACTATATGAAGAAAAATCAAAAAAAAATATAAACCAAAAAAAAAAGATTCATTAGAGAAAATCTTATGGCAGTTAAAAAATACACAAAGTCATACACTAAAATTAAATGCATCCAGCATGATACCACTTAAAAAAAAGAGAGCTAAAAAAAGAAAATACAGAATAGGAACAAAATCAATCTTCACTAAACCAAAATATCACATAGAAACAATGATATCGGTTACAAAAAGAGTGTTTGGAGATAAAAACCAAAGTCGAAATGATCAACTAAGAAATAAAGAAAACAAGCTAAGAAAAACATGTGCTATGACATATACTGCTACATAAAAGCATTTAATATAAAAAAAAAAATTCAAATATGATTTCTACAGAGCCTAAAATAATTAAAATTTATACCTACATCATCTACTTTCATTTCAAACCATATAAATGTTTCCTTGTGAAATAGTTATACTATGAAACAAATATCTGGAGAAACTGCCCATGCAAAAGTGGTTTGTGGTTGTAAAAATCTGTTTAAAATAATAAAAAAGTATAAATTAGCAAATAATTATTTAAAGAGATCTAGGCAATATAATTTAGAAAAAAAGGATAATTTCTATTGAAAACAATTAATAAATTATTTAAAGTAATTAATCGTTGGATACTAAGGTCTTAAATAGTCTATTAAACATTTATCTAAACCTTCTAAAATTAAAATGATGTCTAAAATGAGGAAAATCGTGAACAGGATGATTTTCCATGATAGAAAAATCCATATCCAAAGTATCATCTTGAACAATCCCCATAGATGAAACAGCCAATTCTTTTAGAAATTTCATGATCTCCAATTTATCTTCCCCTTTGAAATTTTCATGCAACAATCTTTCCCATTGTTCATCAATATTTTCAATTTGAGAAGCTATCTTTTTACCTTTTTCAGTTAAAAAAACTTCATATTTTCTTTTGTTAGATGGATTAACCCGTCTTTCAATAATGTTTTTGTCATTTAGTTTACTTAAGGTCTTTGCGGTACTTCCTCTACTTAAAAATAGATGGTGTGCTATTCGTCTTGAGAAATGTCCTTATGAATTTTTAAAAATAGGATAAATCTAATTTGGCTTGGAGTGATGTTCAAGTCCTGAATATGACAGGATAAATATTGATAATAACTTCTATAAACAAATGGAAATCAGATCAATTATCGTTGAATTACCGAACCTGTCTTGAGGAAAATTTGTTGTGTTCATTAAAACATCTCCAAACATCTGATTTATATTTTTTAATCGGGTAGAATTTGCACAACAACCTATTAATTATTGAATTCTCGTACATTCTAAATTAAGTGGACTTCTGGTTTCGATTTTAAGACTTCTTCGTATGCTTGATGCTAAATCAACAGTTTTATATGGGTCCCCATGGCAAGTAATGATTTTACCTGGCTTTACACTTAATCTTTTAACGTAGTCCATAAGTTGCCGTCTGTTAGAGTGCCCACTAAAACCTTGAATGGTTTCAACATTCATTTTAACATGATAAACCTTAGTCTTTCCTTCCTCAAGCAATGGGATTTCAGTCCAACCTTTCTGAATTCTTCTACCTAATGAGCCTTCAGATTGATATCCAACGAATATTAATGTACTCTTTTCATCTTCACTTAGTGCTTTAAAGTATTCAACAGAATTTCCACCAGTAAGCATTCCAGATGTAGATAAAATAATGGAAGGTTCTCCTTCAACTATATCCTTTCTTTCATTTGAGTTAACAACTTTATGAAATGCATCTGAGATAAATGGATTTCTACCAGCATGAAATATTTGGTCCCTTAGATCCTTGCTTAAGTGTTCTGGTCTTGCAGTATGAATTGCAGTCGCTTCCCAAATCATACCATCAATATGAATTGGAACTTCCTCAATCATGCCATGAGACATGTATTCTTCTAAAACTATCATCAACTCTTGTGCTCGTCCTACTGCAAAAACAGGAATTAAAACTTTGCCCTTTTGTTTTAAGGTTTTATAAATTATTTTCATAAGCTCTTTTTCAGCAGAATTTCTTGATGGTTGAACGTCTTCATGACCCCCATAGGTACTTTCCATGATTAAAGTTTCTATTCTGGGAAACTTTGATGTTGCTGGTTCAAGTAACCTGCTTCTTTCATATTTGAAGTCTCCAGTGTACACAATGTTATGTTGTCCATCACCGATGTGCATATGGGACATTGCAGAACCAAGAATATGACCAGCGTTGTGGAGAGTTAATTTTATATCCGGGGCTATATTTGTGACTTCTCCATAATCAAGTGTTATAGCACGTTTTACAGTTTTTTCAACATGTTTCACATTAAAAGGTAAAGGATTGTCTTCTCTATGAGCTATATCGATATGGTCTAACTGTAATAAGGTCATTAAATCTCTTGTTGGTGTTGTGCAGAAAACAGGTCCTTCGTATCCATAGTGATACAGGTAGGGTACAAAACCACAATGGTCCAAATGTGCATGAGAAATTACAACTGCATCCAATTCATCTAAATTAAATTCAGGAACATTCAAATATGGGAAAGAAGATTTATTATCGTTACCTGCTACGTTAACTCCACAATCAAGTAGAACTCTACTGTTGGGAGTTTGCAGTAACATACACGATCTGCCAACCTCTCTAAATCCACCCATAGATGTTAATCTGACCCAATCACTTTCATATTTTAACTCTTGATGAATTCTCATACCAAAAACTTTAAGTGATTGTTTTCTTTCTTTACTATTTTGTTTTAGGATGTGTCTGATCTTTTCAATTATTTCTGATGATATTGGTGGCGTTCTTAAAATTTTCGGGGCCCAGCCAGTACCTTTAACTATTTCTCTTGAGGTGACTCCAAACTTTCCAATGACAATTCCAGGTTTTTTGGATTCAATACGAACTTCACAAGTGACATCATCAAATTCAATGTTAGTAATTTCTGCTTCTTCAGGAACAATTTCATGAATTTTTGCAATTGTTTTTTCTGGATCTAAAAGAACACTTTTATCAGAACGAATAATTATCCGTTTTCTTAAATCTTTAGCTAATTTTCTTATTAAATCCCCATTGTCCGTTATTATTTCAGGATTTTTTGTGTATATTACCACTTCTGAGCCTTCAAATTCTATATTAGCTAATTGAATTCGTTCAGGTAGTTTCTCAACAATAGCCATTTTAATTTCTTCTAAAATCTCTGAACTCATATAATCACTCAAAAAAAAGATGTAAAGTAAATTTACTTTACATAAATAAAAAAAAATAGTATGTATCGTGTCTTTATATTATATTAAAAAGAAAAAATTAAGATTTTTTAATATCCACGATTAAACACTACAATCCAATAAATTAAAAGTAAAATAAATTAAAAGTAAGTTTAACCATTAACCATGATTTAAATTTTTTGATTTAGTTTGTTTAATATTTTGTTAGATTTTAGTTTAATTCTTTATTGCTAACCCAAATTTTCTAATCTCTTTTTAACCTCATCTTCTGATAGCCTTTCAAAGCCATCCTTTGTGATTGTAGCCACTAAAACACCGTTTCCAGAAAAAGTATCTCTTTCAATGGCTGAGTTAATTGCTCTTATAGCAATATCCACTCCCTCTTTTACGGTCAGTCCATCTTTAAACCTATCCTCTAAAACACCATAAGCAAATAAAGATCCAGAACCAGTTGAAATAAATGTATCCTTAATCATGCCTCCAGTAGGATCTAAAGAATAAATTTTAGCTCCATTTTCATCTATTCCTCCAAGCAAAGTTTGTACGTATGATGGGGAGGAATGTAAAATATTGGAGGATAGAGCAGATGCGGATTCTATACTAATATTTTCACCGTTTCTCATCTTGTATAAAGAAACTTCAGCAGAAATAATCTTCATTAAACTTTGAGCGTCAGCAACAGAACCAGCTATTGTGGCTCCTAAATGATCATCGATCTTAAATATTTTTTCGGCAACTTTATGGGCCACTAAATTCCCCATACTTGCTCTTCTCTCACTTGCAAATACAACTCCATCTGCACATGTAATCCCTACAGTTGTTGTTCCTTCCAATGTTTTATCTTTCATGAAACACACCTCTACAATAGTTATGATAAATTGAATAACGATTTTTAATTATATAAATAACGACTTTAAATTTTAGTATGTAGCAACTCCATTAAAATATAATTCTACAATTTAACAGTTAATTAGAAATTTAATAACAATCAATTAAATTAAGATATATTTAATTAAAAACAGTGATATTATAATTTTAATATTTACCAGCATTTAATATTCACTCGCCATATAAAGATAACATAATAACTTTCTACCTACTTTAAAATATACCATACATTTTTACTCAATTTTGAATAATTTACCATGTTTTTATTTTAATTCTTTAATATCATAAGAAGTTTTTCTTAAAATAATTAAGGGTACTAAAACAAGAAAAAAATATAGTATTCAATAAAATAGGAGATAAAATCAGATTTATATACCAAATAAATGTAACTAACAGAAACATTAAAATATTATCTTAAAAATATTTTTTATAATAAAAATAATATGAATAAATTTTTGTAGTTTCTTATTTATATATATTTCTTAAAAATAGTATAAATCGATTTTTTTTTCAGTTTGAATATCTATTTAATATTAAATTTATCGATATTCAGTTAGAACATATTAAGTGTTCATGATATAGATATATATATATATATATGGGTTATATATACCATATATTAATTGTTTATACCACATATCAATTGTTAACTTAAGATTTATCTAACTTTTAAAGTTTTCTATCTTAACATCTAAAACAACATGGGAAACTCCAGGAGCGTATTTTTTGATGTTTTGTATATTTAAAAGTTTAACCTCTCTATCTTTAGCTATTTTTTTTATTCGCTTAATCGGTCGAGTATTAATTAACTTATCTGGGACAGTCTCATGATAGTGCAGAATTCCACCATCATTTAATAAAGAAATAGCTGAATTCAAGTAATGATGAGTAGTTTTAACATAACCCATTATAACTCTATTAACCGATAAATCTTTAACCAACTCTCCACAATCACCTAACCTTGGTTCCACTATATCTTGAACCTTATTCAAAATAATATTTTTTTTTAGATATTTAAAAGAATTAGGATTGATTTCAATTGAAATTACTTTTTTTGGATTAGAATGAAGGGCTATTGGTATTGAAAAATATCCAATTCCTGCAAACATATCTAAAACAATCTCACCATCACCCACAAGTTTAGATATTCTCATTCTCTCATTAGTATTTCCTTTAGACCACATCACCTTGGATAGATCTAAGCTATAAAAACATCCATTTTCTTTATGAGTCGTTTCAGTGGTTCCACCATATAAAACTTCAATTTCAGGTTCTCTCATCCGACCATGAATTTTATTGATCTTTACTATAGAATCAACATCAAACCTACTTAAAACTTCTTTTAAATTCTTAGGACGGTGATCTAAAACCAAAATTCTACCAATTTTTTTCCATTTCATAGTAATTTATCACTTAACAAGTTCCTATCAACATCAAAAATTTAATTTTCGTTAAAAGTTTGAATGAAATCATCCATATCAACCAAATTTAGATTTAAAATCCATTTCATCGTTTCAAAATCAATTTGACCTGGTGCTGTAGCGTCATCAGAAGCAGCGAAAGTGATAGGGGCTTTAAATTTTGATGCGATTACCCTTGTGTAACTACCAAGTTCCCCCATAGAAATGGCTATTGTATTATCAAATTTAGATAAAATAGCTAGAATATCAATGGTATCTTCTAAAGTTCTGCATGTAACCGCTATCTTAGCAATATCTCCTATTTTAAGTTCTTCTTCAACTACTTCAAACATCTCATTTAAAGGAGGAGTTTTTTCAAAATCATGATAGGATATAATCGTTTTAACTCCTGTTTCAAGAATTGAATCAATATAAGTTGATTTTGTTTGAAGTTCAACATCAACGTACTCTGCAACATCACTTGCAGCTCTTAAAATAGCTATTCTATCCTCTTCAGAACCTTTAAAATAACCTCCTTCTAATTTTAACCTATTGGTGGCTATTGTAGGAAAGTCAATTTCATGGATAATATCTTTAACCATTTTAGGGTTTGAATCATCTATTCCGTCGATTCTAAGCTCTAAAATATCCGCACCTTTTTTTATATAATCGTTGGCCATCCTTAAGATTTCTTCTTTATTTTTTTTAAAAATTGGAACAGCTATTTTAGTATTGGAGTACAAGAATAAACCTTCCTCAATTTCAATTATAAATATTTATATGTATAGTGTATAAAAAGTAATTTATATAAATTTTTGATCAAATTAAAAATTCTTCTGAATTCACTTCGCAACAAATCTTTGATTTTGTTGTTATCATGGATAATTTAGAGGAATTTATTCCTAGCTTTATTCTTCGTTTCTAAATGTTCTTATATGACTTCTGGTGATAAAATGAAAGCAATAGCCATTGGAGCAGATATATCTTCAAACGATGTTTCTGTGTCAAAAACATTAATTAAAAATATTGAAAACAATCTTTATAGAATTAAGGATTTGGGGGCTGAAAAAGTTGGACTTACAAATATAACTGGCGACGATATTGTTATTTCGGCTTTTGTTGAAGATGATCTAGTTGAAGATATCAACAACCGTATCTTTAATGTTTTAAAAGATTGTGCTGAAGATATTGGGGACTTAAAAGGCATTTCTAAAAATAAGGAAGAGGCAGGTGAAGGTATTTCCTATGCTGAAGCGAAAATAAAACAAGGCAGATATCCTGATGCAGTAATTTTAGCTTTTGATACGTACTCTGGTGAAAATTTTGTTGGAAATGTTGCAAATTCTGCAATTGAAGCAGCTATTGGAATGGATGGTCTTAGTGATATTTCTCAGAAGATAAAAAACGAAACAAAAGAGATTCCTGGGCTTGGCTTCGTTTCAGAAGAAACCGATGATCCCGTTATTGTGGCCACAGTTGAAGATATGGAATCAGTAGGTACGATCGTTGGAGCTATGGTTGGTGCAGCATTAGGAAATAAAAACGTATATTTGGTTAAAAGAGGAACTCCATCATATATCATTCCTGGAAGTGTAATTTTATCGGTTTCTGCATTTTTAAATGGAAATATAATGGATTTAGCCGTTCCTTTTCATGAAAGAACAAGAATATTAAGATAAAGTCATGATTTAATTGAAATTTTAATATAAAATAATTTTATAAATCTCATTATCTACAAAATCTATTTAATATGTACTTATAAAAATAGAACATCTGAAAATTTTTTGATAAAATTAATTATTGAAAAAGGTCTGTTAGCTGAAAAGCTACAACTTTGAACGATTGTTTATAAATATAAATCATGAATAAATCGTATTATAGTGATAATTGTAATGTTTATCAATTATTAGTTTAATTATTTTTTATAAAAATTCTTTAAATTAAATTTAAGTAGATTATATTGGATATTAATATTTTATAAATTGATAAACTTTTCAAGGATGACTATAAATTACCATTTATTGATTTCATTAAAGGTTTGAAAATGAATAGGGTAGAAGTAAAAAATTTAAATATATTTTTTGGTGAAGCACACATTCTGAAAAATGTCAATATTAAGATCCCAGAAAATACAGTCACTGCACTAATAGGTCCTTCTGGATGTGGAAAGTCCACTTTTCTTAGAAGTCTAAATAGAATGCATGATTCAAGTCCGAATTTTAGAAAAGAAGGAGAAATACTCTTAGATGGTGAAGAAATTTATTCCCCCAAAATGGACGTTGTTGATTTAAGAAAAAAAGTTGGTATGGTTTTTCAAAAACCTAATCCATTTCCAAAGTCTATTTACGAAAATGTAGCTTATGGACTCAGGATTCATGGAATGAGTGAAGAAGATCATATCGCTCAAGTCGTGAAAGATAGCTTAAAATCAGCCGCACTGTGGAGCCAAGTAGAGGATAAGTTAGATAGTTCTGCTTTAAGTCTTTCAGGTGGTCAGCAGCAAAGATTATGTATTGCAAGAACAATAGCTAATAAATCTGAGATTATTTTAATGGATGAACCTTGTTCTGCCCTTGATCCAATAGCAACAGCCAAAATTGAAGAACTTATTCATGAACTTAAGAAGGAGTACACCATAATTATCGTAACCCACAACATGCAACAAGCAACAAGGGTTTCAAAGTACACTTCATTTTTCTTAAGTGGAGAAATTATTGAAAGTGATTTAACTGAAAAACTTTTTGTAAACCCCCAAAACGAAAAAACAGAAGAGTATATTACTGGAAGATTTGGTTAAAACAAAAACTTTTTCTTTTAGAAAATTTAATTAAATATCTATTAAACAATAATTGTTGGTGTTTAAATACACGAGGAATCAAAAATGTCAAATGAGTATCCAAGTACAATATTTAAAAAAAGAATTAACAACATAAAAAAAAGCGTTGAAAACCTAGGGATCATTACCATTGAAGCCCATAAAAAAATCGTTTTTTTGCTAAGTAACTATGATGACAAAGTAGCTGAAGAAGCAATTGAACATAGCAACGAGATCGGTGCCCTCACATTTGAATTAGAGAAAATGTGTATAAAATTCATAGCCATTGAACAACCACTCGCTGGAGATTTAATGTTTGTTGAATCAACCATAAAAGTTAGTAGTCATTTGAATAGAATTGGAGTTTTAATTTCAAAAATTGCGAAAGGACTTAAACAGCTTAAAGATGTGAAACTTCCAGAAAGATTTTTAGAAGATTGTCAATATATGGGTAGCTATGTTCAGATGATGTTAAGTAAATCTATTAATGCTTTTTTAGACAAAAATAAAGTTATGGCGGTTGAATTAAAAGAAGATGACAATAAAGTAGATGATCTATTTGATTCAATCCTTAGTCAAGTTACCGATTTAATGCATAATGATTCAGATTACATTTCACAGGCAATGACTTTGATTTTTATTGTAAGATATCTTGAAAGAATCGGAGATAGAGCGGTTGATATTGGTTCAAGAACAATTTTTATGCTTACTTTCAAAAATGATTTATAAAAGCAGGTCTAAGTGAAGCGACATTCAAGATCAGCAACATCTAATTCAATGAATGATTTTAGGTCTTATCAAAGGTAAAACTTTTATAAGAAGATTTTGAACATCTTCTTTATCCTTAATCCTCCTTGCGACAATTTTACCTTTTTCAAAAAGAGTTAAATTTCTCCCATCAATATCCAACATAGCAACACCCATCTCATGAGAACATTTAACCTCACCAATCTTTTTAAGTTCTTCACAGGTTCTTTTAATATCGACCTTGTAAGGTAAATCATTTTCAAACATCAATTTATTAGCTTCATCCTTACAAGGTTTATAAATAAGCTCTTTTTTTTCTTTTATTTGAGGTTCTATATTTAATACAACTTTCCTGAACTTAACTGCTTTAAGTTCGCTGTTTATATGATCTAATTTACTTTTATTCAAAATAGGTTCAAGATCAACAAGCTCTATTAAGGCCATATCATCAAAAATAAGTCTCATTCTAAGTTCATCAGTTTTTAAAATAGATTTTAAAAGATTTTCCCCATATCTAATCATGTTTATTTTTCTTTTAGTGATTTTACTATCTGTTTCAATTCTTGTACCAAGACAAGTTGTCGTTTTAATGTACGCCATATCGTTCTTTTTTAAATATTCTACAATCTCATCTTTTCCCAATCCTACCTTAACAAATGGACTAAGAACATTTATTTCATAATTCACCACTATTCCAGGCCTATTTTCCATTAGATCATCAATATTTGTTCCATCGACAATAACGTCAATATTGTTCCTGGTAGCTATTTTTTTTATTTCGTCGTACATCAGATTTCTACAAATTAAACATCTGTTCATCCCATTTTTACTAAAATTTTTATTTTTTAACAAATCCTCTTCTACTAAAACATGTTTAATACCAATGGTCTTAGCTATTTCACTAACTTCATCTGAAAAGTTGCTTGGCATCAATCCATTATCAAAGGTAACAGCCATTATCTCCTCACTAACTTTTTTTGCTATATGTCCAAGTAGTACACTATCAGCTCCCCCAGAAAAAGCTATTACGATCCTTTTACCTTTAAGAATATCCTTCACTTTCTCAATTTTCTCTTCAGTGCTCATTTTTACTCCTACCCAATAACTTCTACGTTATTATATATTTTCCACTTAAATTTAAAGCCTAATTAAAAAATTTAAAAATTCTGAAAATTTTTCATGAACATTGTATTCAAGAAAATCTATCTAAATAAATTCTATGATTACCTGAAAATTCATTTTTAAAATCTTACTAAATTAAGTTGTCTTGACAATAGTTAATATTTTTAAAAATAAAAGTATTTTAACATTTATTTTAATAATTAATAAGATTTAAATAAAAATTAATTGAAGATAATATTTTAAAATCAAGTGATTATAGTCATCTTTGAAAAGTTTATCAATTTATAAAATATTAATATCCAATATAATCTATTTAAATTTAATTTTAGATAATTTTATAAGAAATAATTAAATTAATAATTGATAAACATTACCATTATCACTATAATTACAAATATTTTTTATTCCACTGAGTCGTGGCCAAAAGTCGTTTCACTAAAATTTTGAATTTCTCTATTTTAAATTTAATCGTTGGAATAACATTAAAATTTAATTTAAAGTTTTATTATAACTATATTATTATAATTATGATAAATTCATGGATTAAATAAAATTTAAAGGGTAAATATTGGAACTTTAAAGGGTAAATATTGGAACTTTAAAGGGTAAATATTGGAACTTTAAAGAGTAAATATTGGAATTAAATTTAGCAAAATCTTTAAAAATTTAGACTTTTGTCCACCTCTCCCACTATAAAAAAAACAAGTTTTTCTAAATTCACTTCATGAACAAGTATTGATAGTTTAAATTAAAATTTAAACAGCAAATCATCAAAAAACATGTAATTAGAGTCCATCCATCTTTTCTATAATGCACTTCATATCCACTTTACTGCCGCCAATTTTCAACTTCACTTCTTTGATTGCAAGACAGATGATAACGATATCGTTTCCTTCATACCTATCCCAATATCTTTTTTCCTTTATTTGATTCAGTCCACTGCTTGCGAGTGTTTCAATATTCTTGTTTTTTTGTTGGGTGTACTTCACCTCCACTATAATTACATGACCTTTATTGTCAGAAAAAAAATGACGGCTATCCTCTTCAATGGCTATGTCCATTCTACCACTAAAAGTAGATACCTCTCCTTTAACTTCAAAATTTAAAGCCTTAATTGCAAAAAGAATGATGGACTGATAATATCTCCAATCCCTTATCTTAAGTTGATAGTGAATTTTGTTTATCTCCCCTTTTAAATACCCAACAAACAAGTCACATTTACCCTCCCTAAGTTGAGTCAAGATTTCCTTTCTTTTAGATCTAAAATTATTTTCAGTTTTAGTGTAGAAGTTATCAAAAAGATTATCTGCCAATGATTCTTCAACCTCTAAGTTAGGTATTTTAAGAGTGTAAACAATTTTTTTGTCGATTGATTCTTTTTTACCGATTGTTAGGTATCCTGCCTGGAACATTAATGGAATTTGTTTAAGATTTTCAATATCAAAGGTATTGAAATCAGACTTAGATCTGATTATTGGACTATAAATCTCACCTACATCAAAATCTTCCTTGAATATTTTAACTAAAAAGTTTGGTGTTCCTGATTCAAACCAATAGTTGTTAAAATCGTTATCATCGAAAAAATTCATGATAGAAAACGGGTTATATAAAAAATTCTTACCATCCCATGAGTAACCATCGTAATACTTCTTAACATCACAAAGTGTTTCTTCATAACTCCTATCTTTCAAATCGGAGTAATGACCAATAAATTTCTTAAAGTACTTCTCAAGTTCTTCTTGAGTGTAACCACAAATAGTGGAATAATCCTCATTTAAAGTTAAATCCTTTAAATTATTGAGTTCAGAGAATACCGATACCTTAGAGAACTTACTAATACCCGTTATAAAAACGAACTCAAGAGAAGAACTCATACTTTTTAATGTTCCATAAAAATCTTTTAATGATTTTTGAATGTCTGTAGCTATTTCTTTATTGTCCATGTTATCTAATATCGGTTTATCATATTCATCAATTAAGACAACGACATTTTTTTTATTGAGTAGTTGAACTTCCTCTATCAACTCACTTAATTTATCATTAGAATATTTAGCCTCAAGTTTAATGGAAAAATTCTTAGCAACTCTGTCTAAATAAAAATTCAATGACTCTTCAAATATCTCAGGAGATTGTGCCTTCGGCTTATTCAAATCCAAATGTATTACTGGATACGTTTTGCCCCAATCCCAATTATCATAGACATAAAAACCCTCAAACAACTCCCTATTACCCTCAAACAACTCTTTTAATGTGCTCAATAACAACGACTTACCAAACCTTCTTGGACGAGACAAAAAATAATATGTTCCATTAAGATCCCTTATTCTTTTTATCATCTCTGTTTTATCGACATAAATCTTATTTTTCTTTATTAATTTTTTGAAGTCATGTTCATCGATCGATAATTCTTCATTAATGTTCATTTTAACAATTCCACATATTTAATCAAGTTATAGTGATTTTTAAGACTCTAAATTAGTATTATATTAAGTTTTTAATGTAGTTTAAAACTTCAATGGCGTCTTGTTTTTTAATGTCAACTCCTGTTTTTAGAAACTCTTTTAATCGATTTTTAGTTTTTAAGTCTATATCAACCCTATCAAGTACTGTTGGATAACTTCTTTTGGGATAATGTATGGATTTGGCAACAGTTAATATTCGCTTTTTTTCATTGTTGGTTATAATATTTTCTTTTTCTGCCTGATTTAAATTATATTCAATGTTTACATAAGGAACGGATAAAGGAATATAATCATTTGATGTGAAAGCAAGAGCAACATCATCATCAGATTCAATGTTTCCATTTGCATACTGTTGGTATATGTAACCTATTCCTATCATTCCTAAGCCATCCAATTCTGCTGCTCTAAGAGCACCCATACTACTTCCGCCTACAACAACTATTTGATTATCAATCGCTCTAAGAATTTCTTTATGGGAGACCGCTGGACTTTGATGGAAAACACCATCAATAAGACCAATAATGTCTGGATTTTCATACATCACATTGAGTATGTCATTTCTTTTAGCTGGTGGTCTATAGTCAGCATGTAATATTTTTTGTGCTTCCTTGATTGATAAAGAAGGACCCATAAAAACTATTATTTTCTTATTACACATTTAAATCCCATCGTATCCATTCTGGAAAAGTTTATCATTTCATGAATGTTGATACTCAATGTTGTTTATTTAAATTCAATTTAAATTGTTAACTCTATTTTCATATTCAAATGCTCTCTTTCCAACTCTATCAGAATCAACACTATAAAGTTCTGCCCCTGGAATAATCATCCTTACAACACTAACCCCAATTTCTTTTCTTGTTAAATCTACGAATAGAACCTTATCTAAAGAGGCCTTTTTAAGTTCTCCTATAGACGTTTCAATATTGTTCTTCAATGATTTTGAACTTTTATCTTTAATATCATTGATGTTAATCTTCTCATCGTCATGTTGGAAGTAATGTCTATTAATCTTCTTCATGCGTTCATAACCAGCTTTTCGCATGAAATCTGCTCGTGTTGTATCCTCACGAGTTCCATGAATTTGAGTAACCCTACTCTGAGCAACTTCTGTTAAAGCACGTAAAACAGCTATTTCTGGGTTTAAATGAGTTCCAACACCTAGAGTAAGAAGGGCAGGATCTTTTAAAAGTTTATCATCAGAACTTGCAGCTATCGTAGGAATATTAACATCAGCAGTTAAATCCATTAATTTAATTTCTATATTTGAATTTGTGAACTTTTCAAGCATCTCATCTATTAAAGGATTTTTAAAATCATTCAACTCAACTTCTTTATTATTAAGTCTAGTTAATTCAAATATACTCCATGCGTCTCTTTCAACCACTTCAAATATTCCATGAAGAACAGCTTCTTCAAGAACATTGCCTGATGCAAGACCGTTAGTATTGGATCTGAATAATTTAAAAGATGATGAGCTTGAATATGGGTGAAAAACACTGTTGGAAGGGACGTGATACTTTTTCCCACTATTTATTTCAGTGGACTCAACCCATTCAACTTCATCGATATCATAATCTACTTTAGGAACATTTAAGTTGTTGAGTTCAATAGGATTTTCAATTTTTTGATAGGCTTCTTTAATAATTTTTTCATTATCAATATTCTGTTTTTCAGCTGAATATCTTTCAAAGCCTTCCATCATGGCAGATGCTTTTGCTTGGATTTTTGTAGCACCTTTCCCAGAGTAAACACTAACTCCACCTTCTTGTGCAGTTGGTCTAATAGCTGAGAAGACTGGAATTCCAACAGAATCTAAATGAGTAATATCGCTTATACGAGTTATTCCAGCTATTTTCAACTTTTCCTCATAATTCTCAATTGTTTCTTCTGGATTGACGGTTCTAAAACTACCATCAAAATACTTCACATAAGATTCATTAAACATTTAGTTCACTTAAATAATTAAAATAATAATTATAGTTTAAAACCAATTTAAACTGATTAATAACCATTATCAATTTTAAATATAAAAGAATGATATAGATTATTTTTTAAATAATGGTATCATTTACAATAAAATGTAAATTCTGCTGATAATATAACTTTCCCTTTTGCAAAAATTAAGTTTTAGACTAATATAACAACCACCATCAAAAAAATACGAATATCAGCTACCGACAATTAATTTTGCAAGGAATATCAAAACATCGTTCATTGAAGTCATAGATATATAAACCAATCCTCCAGCTATTCCAGCTGTAATAAACCATACTATTGGATCCCATCTAAAAACTTTGGCTCCATCTAAAACAGACACTGGGATTAAGTTAAAGAGTGCTAACCAAGCATTAACAGAGAAACCTAACATACACATATCCAACAAAATTTGATTTCCACCAAAGTTAAGCAAAGATGGATTGGTTAAAATAAATGCTCCCAAGATCAGAAATATTATGCTTAATATAACGTTAGTTATAGGACCTACAATGGATATTATTCCATTTATCCTATCGGTTACATAAGTCCCATAGATATGAACTGCACCTGGAGCTGCAAACATGAATCCTATCATTGGACTTATCAATGAAAGTATCAAGCCAGGAATCCATTTCTTAAATTCCGCCTGATAGTTGTAGTGTAAAGCTGCAAACTTATGTGCCAACTCATGAAATATAAATCCAAATCCTGCACCAACCATGACAATAGGAAGAACGTTAACTGCCTGGTTTATATCTGCCCTTGAATATAAGATTGAAAATGCGATTGAAATCACAAAGAAGGATAGAATAATATCCGCTATTTCATCAAAACTAAATCTAAACATGTTATCAATTTATGTCTTTTTTAGTTAATAAATTTTTTCATTACCCAACACTTTAAATTTTCTTATGATTCAAGTAAAAACTCATCGAAACCTTGGGGATCAAATGAAAGTTCTTTATTTTCAACCTTGTATCCCTCTTCATCATAGTAAAAGTCAAGAATCATGTTTGTTATAGCATCAACAAAATTTATCCCTCCATTGTAACCAATAAAACTTATTCTTTGAGCCCCAATTCTATCAAATATTGGAAAACCAACTCTAAATAGTGGAATACGAAATTTATCTGCAATTGATGCTCCATAAGAGTTACCTATAATTATATCCACAGGATTGTCCTCCAAAACTTTTTCAAAATCATGAAGATCTTTATTCTCAAGAGCTATTGGCTTGTAACCCATATCCTCATCTAACTCATTTAAATCTTCCTTGAATCGTGAACTTTCACTTCCAACACAAAAAATTTTAGGAATCATACCCATTTCATAAGTAAATCTTGCCATAGCTATTACCATATCGACATCGCCAAAAATAGCCACCTTTCTTCTGTAGTTATAAGCATGAGCGTCTACCAAAACGTCACTGAGTCTGCCACGATCTCTTATAATTTTGTCTGGAATATCAATACCCATTGCATTACATACGTTGTTAATAAAAATATCCGTATTCCTTAGTCCAACAGGCATAAGTCCTGAGATTGCTTTAACATCAAATATTTTTTCAAGATATTTGGCTCCAGAATCATTATGTTTAGTTACCGAAATTGTAGCATTTGAATTGGCTGTATCTTCCAGTTCTTCTAAACTTGTCCCAAATTTATGAAGTTCTAATGTTTCTTCACTTAAAGGAGCATCAAGATTTTCTGATGTGTCAGTTAGCAATATAGATCCAACATTTAAATCGTTCATCATCTCCTTGATCTCAACTACGTTTGAAGGTGAAAGGTTACCTAAAATTATGTTTATTTTATTGTTAGGAACTGATTTTCTTGCAAAATACTCAACCAAAGATAAAATAGCTTTATCGTATCCTTCAACATGTGAACCAGCATAACTTGGTGTTGGAATAGACACCATTGCAGGTAAGTCTTCGCCAATGTTAACATCTTCAAATTTCCTAATTATCCCCTCAACATCGTCTCCAATGGTTTCAGTCAAACAGCTACTCATTACTCCAATCATTTCTGGATTTTGCTTCTCTGAAATATTTTTAAGGGCCTTTAATAGGTTCATTTCCCCTCCATAAATTACAGTTTTTTCATTTAAAGACGTTGAGGCAACTTCAATAGGTTCTCTAAAGTGCCTAATCAACTGAAAACGCATATATGTTGCACAACCCTGAGAACCATGAATCAGTGGCATAACATTTTTTAAACCCATCATAGCCTGAACAGCCCCCATTGGTTGGCACATTCTTGTAGGATTTACAACCACAAATTCCTTATCATGACACTCTCCATCCATTGAATTTTCTCTAATTTTAATTTCATCATATTTTAAGTTGTTCATTAGTTCACCTTTAAATCTGTAATAACACGTAGTCAGTAAAATCCCTGACCAAACTTTTCCCTAAAAAATTGAGTCACCTAAGTTTGTTTATTATATTCCGATTTCTCGAAGAGAAATCCTTTTTGATCAAACTTTTTTCTAAAAAGTTTGGGGGAAGGTTTAACCGCGTTCCAAACGTTGGTTGACACCGCAGCATCAACTTCTTTTGCAAATTCTAAAAACCCTTTAAATCCTGCGAATGCCGATATTCTGTCATGATTAAAGTCACAGAACCCAATTTTAAGTTTCAGTGCTATATATTTTTCTTTTGCTCCAGAAATAAGTAAATTTGGCTTGTATTTCTTTAAAAGTTTCATTAATTCATTTGAATTAGCATCATCGACAACGATGGTTCCTTTTTTAACGGTTTCCATGATCCTTTCATAGTCCTCTTTCATACCATTTTTAGTCCCAGACAGTATAACCTCCATTCCTAGTTCTTCAAATGCTCGAACTAAAGACCATGATTTATTGCCTCCAGCGTATAAAGCGACTGTTTTACCTTTTAAACGGTCCCTATATTCTTTTAACTCTTCATCAAGATTTTTTGTCATGTTCTCTATTAAAACGTCTGCCTTTGTTTTCATCTCATCGTCATCAAAAAACTCAACAATTTCCGTTATTGAACTTATTGTACTTGAGATCCCAAAGAAGTTAACTTTCAACGAGGGAGTACCATATTTTCTTTCCATTTTTTTAGCTAGGTAGTTGGATGATTTTTGACATTGAACTACGTTTAGCTTGGCATGATGTGCCTTGGCTATATCCTCAATTTTGGAGTCTCCTGTAATTGCAGTTATAATATTCAACCCTAAATACTCTAAAAGTGGTCTAATGCCCCATAAATCACCTGCAACATTAAATTCTCCAACGATGTTGATGTCACGGGCAGTTGGATTCTCATAAGTGGATGTTCCTATTACGTGATCTAACAGTGCGTCACATCCAATCCAATGCCCTTTAGTTTTGTTATGGTTTTGAAATCCTTCAGATTCTACAGGTATTGTTCTACAATTAGTCAACTTTTCTGCTTGTTTACATACACTTTTTATATCATCACCAATTACACCTGATACACATGTGGCATAAACAAAAATAGCTCCAGGGTTATGTAATCTATGGAGATCTATTATTGAGTTGTATAATTTCTGTTCGCCTCCAAAAACAATTTCTTTTTCAGTTAAATCTGATGAACATCCTTGCTTATATAACTTAGATCCAGAGGATTTGCTTCCTCTTATATCCCACGTACATGAAGCACATCCAATAGGACCATGTACAAGATGTAACGCATCGGTTATTGGCATGAGAACAATTCTCGCACCACCAAAAACACAGGTTCTTTGTGTTACCGTTCCAGGTATTCCTGGTGTATCACATTGAGGAAGGGATAAACTTCCTGTTTTAACACATATATGACTTTCACGGGATTTGAAAGTATCTATGATCGGTTCAATTGGTTTTTGTTCGACCATGTTGCTTTTTTCTGTAATTTCTTCTTTCATATTTTTCACTTCTTATTAATCCTTTCTATCGTGGATGTTTTTGAGTGAACAAACTTTATATGTTTTAAACAAACTTTTTAGAATGATTTTAAATTAAAAATTAAACTATAATGGAATAACTACAATGGAATGAAGAATATTTGTAATTATTCACTTGATTTTAAAATATTATTTTTAATTAGTTTTTGTTAATTTTAATTAGTTTTTGTTAATTTTTATTAATTTCTATTTAAATCTTATTTAATTATTAAAATAATCATTAAAATACTTTTATTTTTAAAAATATTAGTTATAATCTCTTTAATTAAAAACTTAATATTCATAATAAATTATTAAAAATATTTTAAAAATTTTATTACCTACAAACACTATTTAATGCACTACAATAAACCAATAGATGGACAAGCCAATTTTAGTAGAAAACAATTATATACACAAGTTCAAGTGGTGTTATTAAGTAAAATAAAAAAATTAATAGGTTGTAAGTGGTCAATAAAATCAACAAGATATTAATCAATATGAGATGTGGTCAAAACTAATTTTTTTAAGAAAAAATTTTCTTATTTTCTAAATTAAAGAATTTTTAGAGCTTTTTAATTTTAAAATTTAGATTTTTGTCCACATCTCAATATTTAAAAAAAAATATAATCAATCCATAGATTAAAGAAATAAAAGAAAACTATGATTAAAAAAATGAAAGAAAGAGTGGTTATTAGAACAACGACATCAAACGATTTGATGTTTAACCATGGTAAAGATATCATCTTTGTTTAATATTTTCCGTCCTTTTTGCCGTAAACTATATCATCAACCCATGAAATAGCTGCAGCAACAGTTGGAAATCCTATTGTGCTTGTAGTGATGATTAAAGAATGGTAAATTTCATCTTCAGTAGCTCCAGCTTCAAGAGCTCTTCTTGTATGACTATGGACAGCACCTTCAGATCTAATGGCTGCAGCAGCTACCAATTTTAAAAGATGTGCTGTTTTAGTATCAACAGGACCGTTGTCTTTACTTATTCTTCCAAGTTCTTCTAAAACATCCCCATATTCTGAAAATCTTTCTCTTAAATTTTTATAAAATTTCGGTGTATTTTCCATTTTAACTCTCCTTAAACTTAATCCAACCTCAAACTTAATCGAATATATTCATGATTAATTAGATCAACACGATCCAATTGAATACAGTCCGTAATTAACAACATATTTTTATTAAACAACTACCTTATTTTATAAAAATAATTAATTACAACTTATAAATACGATTTTACTGGATAAATACTTTCGTATTTAATTTAAAAGTTATATTTTAATTTAATGATTACATTCTTAATGGATCATCCAAGTAAATGGAACTACACACAACGTTATAAATTTCTGTCTATTTTAGAATTTTAATGTTGTTTTCTGATTTTATCTTCTAATATTAATTTTTAAGATTATACTTTATTATTAAATAGTTACTATCACTTATTTTTGGTTTATAAAATCATTATTGGGTTTAATATTATTGTTGAAGTTTCCAATGCTTTTCTTCATAATATTTTGCTAAAATTTCGTTGGTTATCATTTCAGTAACACGTTTAGCACCTCGATACCCTACAACTGGTTGGGAATGGTATCCCACTCTGTCATAAACTGGAAACCCGAAACGCACTAAAGGGATTCCTGTGTCGTAGTTTATGAATCTGGCTTCACTTGAACCTAATATTACTTCTACTCCATTATCTTTATCTTTTACATAGTCTTCCACTATTTTTAAATCTCCTTCTATGATTACATCTATGTTTTGATGTTTACTTAGACTTTCAATATCCGTTGGGAAGGTTTTTTCATCCGATCCTGTGGTCACCATTACAGGTTCCATTCCTAACTCCATTATAAGAGATGTCAATCCTGTTACAAGTGTAGGGTCCCCAAATATTACTACTTTTCTTCCTGCTAAGTATCTTGCACTTACATCAGCCATTAAATCTAATGTTAAACCCCTTTCCGTCATTAAAGTATCGATAATATCATATCCAGTTAATTTATTCACCGCCTTAAGGAACTCATCGGTTCCTTTAATACCTATTGGTGGTAGGTTATCTATTACAGCAGGGACTTTATGTGTTTGTTCTAATGTTTCAGCTCCTGTTTTAGCATATTTAGTTATGCTTACCGTTCCTTTACTTGCCGATACATTTTTTATCTCATCAACTGTAACCCCTCCTTTCCCAAAATATGGATGTTCTTGTTTTTTTGGGTTTAAAGGTGAGTTGAATGTTTCTGAAATGTCTGTTAACATTGTGTAAGGAACGTACATGGCATCCAACATGTGTTTTATTTCGTTAACATCACCAGGATTTAATAGGCCAGGTATGACGTTGATCTTGTTGTCATCCTCTCGGTGATCATTAGCAACAGTTAAATTCTTAATTAAGGCATCTATAGCCCTATCATAACCTGTGAAATGACTACCTGCAAAAGAAGGAGTATTAATAGGTACAATTTCAGTTCCACTGTACCCTAAATCTTTTAATTCTTGTTTGTTTGAGTCTACAAAACCATAAACATCATCTCCAATAATCTCTGAACTACAAGTTGTTACAACCCCTATAAGTTCAGGATTTTGTCTTTGTATGATGGTTTTAAGGCTTATATCTAAGTTTTTCTTCCCTCCAAAAACGGCTGTTGATTCATGAAAGCTACTGACAGCTATTTCAATTGGCTCACGGAAATGTCTTGCAAGATGATACCTGACAAAAGTACTGCAGCCTTGTGATCCTTGTACCAATGGTATTCCATGATTTACTCCCAGAACAGCCCACATTGCTCCCATTGGCATGCATGTTACAAGTGGATCTATGATTGCTTGTCTATCTCTTCCACATACATTAACACTCATTTTTATTTACCTCCAAACTCCATTAATTCCCATACTGGAGCATTAATATTATTGTATACATCTTTAGCTAAATTAAGGAATCCTTCATATCCTATGTAAGGCCCATTTTCATAGCTGTGTATTTGTATTGCAGGTACTCCGTATTTATAGATTAAATATTTCTCTTTAATACCAGCAAGAATCAAATCAGGTTTATTAGTTAAAATTAATTCTTCCAACTCCAAACTGTTAGGATCGTCTAAAATGGTTGTTCCCTTTTTAACTCTTGCCTTCATTTTATCATATCCATCTGAATGTTCAAACTGTGATGCAACAGCGATAACATCCAAACCTAACTCCTTCTCTAAAGGAATAGATAAATGCCAGCTTTTTGGTCCTCCTGAAAAGATATAAACCTTTTTACCCGTTAATTGCTCTTTATACCATTTTAACTCTTCTTTAACTTCCCCATGATATTTTTCAATGACAGACTCAGCCTCCTCCTCTAAACCAAAATGTCTACCTAACATACGCAAATTATCACTACAATAATCGGTACTAAAGAAGTCAACCTTCTTATAAGGAACACCGTATTTTTCCTCTATTAAATCAGCTATATAAGTTGCAGACCTCTGACATCTAACAAGATTCAACTTAGATCTATGCATCCAACACAACTCATCATGACTCGCGTCACCACTAAAACGTGACAAAATATTCAATCCCATTTCAGTTAAATACTTTTCAATTACCCACAAGTCACCGTCTATGTTGTACTCACCAATTAAACAAACGTCGTATTCTGTAGTCTTAGGTGGTTCTTTTGTACCAACTAAACGATCAAAAACTGTATCGTTTGTTATGTGATGACCTTTTGATTGAGACACTCCCGAAAAACCAGGTGTGTTGAAACCTACAACATCTTTACCTAATTTTTCAGTCATTTCTTTACAAACGGCATCAACATCATCACCTATCAATCCAGTCGTACATGTACTATTAACATAAATAGCTGAAGCAAAAGGATATTCTTTATTGGTCTCAACAACAACTTCTTTTAATTTTTTCATACCTCCAAAAACAACGTTAGCTTCTTTCAAATCTGTTCCAAAACTGTATTTTAAATTGAAGTTATCAATTGGGAATATTTTTCCATTTGGAAGTTGTGGTTGTGAAGGATATCGTTTTGTTCCTGTGGTGTAGTATTGGCAACCTACTGGGCTGTGTACAAGACCTATAACATCTTTTATAGCTCCTGTAATAACTCCTCTACCACCTGCAAGAGCACATCCACGTTCAGTCATACATCCTGGTATTGTAGATTTGTTACAATCTATTTCACAGTCATGCTCATCTTTAACATAGGTGTGTCTTTCTCTTTCAGGTATTTCTTTATCTACATCAAACAATTTATAAGGCATATAAACACCTACCTGTCGTTCAACAGCAGTATTATCAACATTAGTTATCCCAATATTTCGATTAAACTAAGGATTCTAATCCTTTATCTCTATTTCTCACTCTAATAGAATCCTCAATAGGACAAACAAAAATCTTTCCATCTCCAATGTTTCCAGTACTGTTGATTTTCATTATTGCCTCAACTACTAAATTCAAATCTTCATCAGGAACCACAATTGACAACAATCTTTTGGGAATATAATCCATTTGCCCTGGTTGTTGTTGTAGTTCAGGATTATTTTTTATACTCTCTACTTCATTTAACATGGATTTTTGTCGTCCCCTACCAAAAACACTGAGGGCCGTTAGACCAGGATGATCTAAAACGTCTAAAACCTCCTTAGTTTTATTTATCATAGAAGGTCTGATTATCGCTATTACCTCTTTCATATTTTACCCCATTTTAGATTGAATATCATTAGATCAATTATAATTCTTCAGATTTAGTTCTAACTGTATACACCTTTTCAACAGGACTTATAAAGATCTTTCCATCACCAAAGTTACCAGTGAACGCTGAATCAAGAATAGTATCGACTAACGGCTCTACTTTCTCATCTTCTGCAACCAACATTATCATTCTCTTAGGTAGTTCATCGTAATGAACGTCGTTGTGATGAATTCCTTTTTGTTTACCTCTTCCAACAACGTCGATCTTAGTTAATGCAACATGTCCAACATTTTCAAGGGCATTGACAGTTTTTTCTATCTTTTCAGGCCTTATTATTGCACGAATCATTTTCATATAATCACTTAAATAACTATTTTATTTTTAACAGTAGTCTTAATCCAAAATTCCAAATTCAACCACCAATTCCTCTAACTCATCCATTCGTAATGGTTCAGGAACAACAAAATTGTCGTTGTTAATAATCTTGTCTGCTAAATCTTTATATTCATTGGCTTGGTTACAATCAGAATCAAAATCAGTTACAGTTTTTTTATTGAATTCAGCCTTCTGTACAATGTTATCTCTTGGTACAAAATGAATCATCTGAGTCCCAATTCTTTTACAAAATTCTTCGATAAGTTCTCTTTCACCATCCACATTACGACTGTTACATATAATTCCACCTAAACGAACACCACTTTGGTTAGCATATTTAACCATACCTTTACAAAGATTGTTAGCAGCATACAGTGCCATCATTTCACCAGAAGCAACAACATATATCTCCTCGGCTTTTCCATCACGAATCGGCATTGCAAAACCACCACAAACAACGTCCCCAAGAACATCATAGAAAACAAAATCTAAATTATCTTCATAGACTTTAAGCATTTCCATCATATTTATAGCTGTAATAACACCTCTACCAGCACAACCAACACCAGGTTCAGGACCACCTGATTCAACACATTTAATATCTCCAAATCCAATAGACATTATGTTATCAAGATCCATGCACGCTTCTTCACCTTCATCTCTAAGAGTGTCCATGAGGGTTTTTTGCATTTTCCCTCTAAGAATCATTCTCGTACTATCAGCCTTTGGATCACAACCATGTATCATGGCCCTTTTATCATGAAAATGTGCCATTGCAGCAGCAGTATTTTGAGTTGTAGTTGATTTTCCAATTCCACCTTTTCCATAAATAGCTATCTTTCTTACCATGTATTTACCTCGTCTATATTTTTTAATAATATTTTTTAATAATATTTTTAAAGGAAATCTTTTCCCTGAAGGAAGCCTTTTCAATCTTAACAATTCTTAAACAATCCTAATAAAGCAACATCGCTTTAATGAATATTTCAAAATATTTTTTAATCTAAAAAATATATTTCAATTAAAAAAAAACATAACCGTTTTAAAACATAATTCATTGATTTTAAAACATTAAAACAAAATATTAAACAACAATTATTTCTATTTTAAGATATAAATTATATAAACAATTAATTTGGTCTATATCAATAATAACAATTGTTTTTAATATATCATCGGATATAGGATTCCGACATCCAATATTTATTATGTTGTAAGGAGGAGTATATAAAGGTTTCTTTTTTTAAGATCGTAAAAAAAATAGCGTGACTTCTGAAGATCCAAAATTTCGATTTTCACATAAAAAAAGACTTCAGACAATATAAAATTGTATTTTAACTTAAACTTGACTGAAATATTGAATATAAATTATAATTTTTTTGCCAAATTATCCTGGATTTAAATCCAATAGCAAATGTATGGTGTGTTATTAAGAAATATGACTAATAAACTTTATAAAAAATGGAAAAAATAGTAGAGAATTTCTATTAACTTAACTTTCCCTATTTAGTTATTACTTTTTTATTAATTTTCATTATTTTGATTATTACTTGTTTGGTGTTTTTTGGTGAATTTTTCATTTTTACTTATAACTTTAATATTATCAGTTAAATCATGTACTATCATCCCATTGATAAATAAATTCGATTTTATCACATTCAATAATAGCTTCCTTACTCATAAAACTATCAATTCTAAACCATTGAGTGTAAAGAAACCCACCTAATCTCGTAACAACTAAATACTTTAAATCATCATTAAATAATAAATCACAAGTAAATTTACTACTAACATCATTCAATGGCTTTAACTTACTATCTAAACAAACCAAATCCATACATAAAAACCTCTATTTTTTTTTAAACAACCACTCTAAGAATGATTGTTTAAAAAAAAATACAACAAAGCCACCCTAAAAAGGTGACTTTAAAAATATGTGTTTCTTTATTCTTTCAAGATTCAGCATGAGCTTCTTTCACACCGTTACGATAAATATCAACCCATGTGGATTTCCAATTAGTATCAGTGATTATTTCTAACCTATCACCTTTATTAAAAGTCACTACAGGAGTCCATGAGGTATCATGAAAAGAATGTCTTTCAACGCAGAATTTAGCCTCTATTTTATCATTATAATCCATACGATCTTCTATAGTTGCAAAATTAGCAGGATTATCAAAATAATCATACCGATAATAATCACTTCTAGCACTTGATCTATATGTAAGTTTTTTAGTAACACCATCAACAGTAACCTCAGTATAAATATCAGTTATCCATGCCCCACCTTGCTTGTCAGTGAAATGTATTGGTAACCAGTTTAATTTATCATCACCGAAATTACTTGTTTGAGCTGTGATACTACTTATACTACTTGCAATCATCAAACTAATGATAATTAAACTCAAATTTTTTTTCATTTTCTATCACTTCACCTTCCAAAAATTTATTTTATTTTATTTTATTTTTTGAAAACAACCACTACTAAGAATGATTGTTTTGAAAAAAATATAATAAGGTAGCTTGAAAGCCACCTTAAAATTTAATTATGTTTTATCGTAGAAAGTTTTGTATTGACCGTTAATATCGTAATATAAAATTTCAATACTTGCTTTTGATGCTTTTCCATACGTATTTAAATCAATAAACACTCCTTTACTCCAATCAATATCAGTAATAGTGAACCAACATGACTCATAACCAAGATTTATATAATAATAACAATGTAAGTAATGATCATTTAAATGATCAGTGAATCTACTAGATATATCATATATTGATTTATGAATTCTAGCTTTATTATCCGTAAGTCGTTCATACCATAAGTCTTCTTTTGGATAACGACTATCATCTGTTAAACGCAGACACTCTTCATAATTACTATTAGACAACGCAGTAATTTTGTTAGGTACAATATCACCAGGACCATAACTAGCACTAGTAAAACCAACACAACTTAACATCATCAAACTAATGATGATTAAACTCAAAATTCTCTTCATATTTATCATTCACCATTTATTTATTTATTTTTTTTGAAAACAATCACTCTAAGAATGATTGTTTATGAAAAAAAAAAG
>JAITEE010000186.1 GCA_031282205.1 Candidatus Methanovirga aequatorialis
TTTTTTGTGAAATTCCAGCTTATTTTACTATTTATTATTCATGTAATTTCAACCATATAAATATTTAAAATTAAATTGTCATGACACTATTATTATTTCCATTTTATATTTACTCTCAATGCTGTCAAGTTAATATGTTTGTATTGATGACGCTGTAAAATTTTGTGGAATTTTTTCAATTTTTGACATTTTCTTTTTAAGTAAATGTTAATTTTTATGAAAAACTCCAATTTTTACACCCTAAATAAATACAAAAGTTTACATTCAAAGTAATATAAATATTAGCTTGACAGCATTGTATTTACTCTATAATTTTTTATTATACATGGATAGGTTTTTTATTTATAAAACCTCTAATTTTCGCAATTAAGATAAATCCATTAAATATTCATGCATTAAAACTGCTGTTCCTATTGCTGGTGCTACAACAGACTCTTCTTTTGTATAAAAATCATTCATAGAAACATGATAAAGATTTAGAAGTTTAGCAGCTTTTTTTCCCAGTATCTCTCCACCTAAACCTGTGGTGACAACTTTATCAAGGTTCTCTCTTTTTGAAACTTTTTTTAATCCTTCAGCAATCTGTTCAACCTGTTTTTTATATGCTGACTTAGAAATGGCCATTACATCCTCTTCAGATAAAATATCCATATCACCACATAAAACTCTCGAAATTCTTATCATGGATTCCATTTTAGATTTTCCAGCACCATCCGATGTTGAACAACTATACTCTTCTTCATTTATCTTACCTAAAACATTGTAAATATCTGCTGTTGTTGCAAAAAGTTCTGATGCAACTGTGTACGTCCTACCATTTAGTTCAACTCTTTTTAAAAAACTTGAAAGGTTGGTTCGTAACGTTCCAGTGTAGACCAGTTCTCCAGTTGATAATCTTTCAAAATCGGACCTTCCTTTACTACATTCTTTACCATTTTTAATGGGTATTATATCCGTGGTCGTGCTTCCAGTATCCATGAAAATGCAATTCTCGCTGATTTTAGATATTATAACGGAGGTGGCTATCCAGTTAGCAGCAGCAATTTGAGATGAGTTCTTAAGAACTTCATCGTAGGTTAAGAATCTATCAACTCCAACAAAACCAACTGGAATTTTGAATATAGTCATGACCTTTTTTGAAATATCTAAAACACCTTCTTCTTTTTTAGTGTAAGCATCCACCAATTCCCCAGTCATAGATACTCCCACTCCATCAATATTATCCAACTCATCATTTTCATCAATTAAACTTAAAAGAACATCCCCCAATCTATGATCATCAGACCACATAGGTAAGTACTCAAAATCCACAGTTATATTTTCAATTTCGCCATTTTCTCTAAAATCAACAATAGCCAAATCAGTGTTCGCTCCTCCAATATCAAAACCAGCTATTTTCATTATATCACTTTAATAATCGTATATCAACAAAAGTATAAATTACAGTCCTAAATTAGTCTTTCATGAATATCTAATTTTCGTTATAAATATTTATATCATCCTAGTTAAATTATTGTTAATCAATATTAAATACAGATTAACCATGATGAGTTATCACGATCACTTTAAAATTAAAAACTAAATGAATGGTGTTACATTGAAGTATAAATTATTAGAAAATCCCTCTATGGATGAATCATTTGATTTAATAGATGATGGTTTAAGAAAAAAGGCAACTATTATTATATTTGCATGTTGTAAAGTTATTTATGAAGGAAGAGCAATAAGTCAGCTTGATTTTGGAGAAAGAATTATTTTAATTAAACCAGACGGCTCTTTTTTAATTCATCAAGAAAAAAAGGTTGAACCAGTTAATTGGCAACCACCTAAATCAAGATCACGAGTTCTGATTAAAAACAATGAACTATTTATTGAAAGTTTTCGTCGATCTCCTAAAGAAAGATTAGAAGTTGAAATAAAAAAAATTCATTTTGGAAACTATTGCCTTGTTGAAGATTATCAAGAACTCCAGTTAGCTGGATATGAGAAAGACATGGGGGATATGATAATGAAACATCCAAATATGATAGAGGAGGGATTCAAACCCGTCAATAGAGAATATGCAACAGAACATGGCTTCATTGATATTCTTGGAAAAGACAAAGATGGTAATTTGATGGTTCTTGAATTAAAATCCAGAAAAGCTGGAGTTAATGGAGTAAAACAATTGAAAAGATACCTAACCGATTTTGAAAACAAGCACGACGACCATTTAAAAAACAATGAAAATGAAAGGAAAAAAATTCGAGGTGTCTTAGTGGCTCCTTCAATAGATGAAGCAGCTAAAGAATTGATTGAAGAAGAAGATATTGAATTTAAAACTTTAGAGCCTCCAAAAGAACTAAAAAAAGATAAAATAATCACCTTAGACTATTTTAACCACTGACCAAACCAACATTAAAAACGATTTCTTTTTAAGCTCCGATCCTTCTTAGATTCCAAAGGATCTTCTTTCAATCTTTCAATTTCTCCAATATGATACTCTTCAGTGAATTTATTAGCTGGCTTAGCTATTGTAATATGATGTTCTTTCTCTAATTTATAGATTAAATATTGATCATTATCTAATTTTATTGATTTTTGAGGGTTTTCAAGTTTTAGTTCTTTCAATTCCTTTAGAATATTTTTATATTCCCTCTCCTCAATAGTTATTAACTCTTCAATCGAGATATTTTTAAGTTTAGAATCCAACTGTAGGGATAAAGCTAAAATTCCATTAACATCTTCACCATCAACCGTGAAACTTGATTTTCTTATCTCTTTCATTGTTAATATTACATGGTCTATAGTTGATTCTGTAACAGGAATTTCATTTGATTTTCCAGTTAGATTTACCTTGTATTCATTCTTCCAAAAACCAATTTTGTATATCGAGTAATTAACATCATCAAATCCAATCTCCATAAATTTTGGTTTATTATCCTCTAATCTATTCATTTTATCAAAGTTCCTGAAAAAGAATACTCCTGATTTTAGTAGGCATTGGTGAATTTTAACCGATGAATATCTTTCCAACCCATTTTATCATCTGATATTCTCTTCAATGGTTAAATCATCTAAGATAGGAAATAATAATTAGTTTACATGGATATGTGACTTATTTAAAGCCATAGTAGTTAAAAGACACTATTTGATTAAAATAAGTAAAACATACTATTAAATAGTAGATATTAAACCATACTGTCATCGTTGTTATTAAAGTATTTTTTAAATATTAATATATTACGATCACCATCAGTTCTATAATGGATTTTGTCCACATTATTTTTTATGAGAATAATCCCAAAGCTACTTTTTTCATAATCTGAGCCTATAACATCAATATATAGATCTAAATTGTCCATATATCTTACAGGATTGAATAATATCCCATTATCAATAAATCCAACAGTTATAGCCAAAGGATCTTCTTCAATCACATAAAACGTTTTTACCTTGTTATCTTCAACATTCTTATAGCCATGCGTTACAATATTTATAAATATTTCTTCTATAACAAGACTTAACTTGAATTTAAAATCCTTTGATGGATTATAATCCTTTAAACCATTGTAAATGAAATTTAAAATCTTTTTTAATTCTTTTTTGGTTGAATAAACAATAATTTCATCTTTAACATTTGTATTCTTATTAAACATTTATCCTGCTCAAACGTGATTAGTTTTATCAAACTTCAATACTCCCAATAAAGCAATGCTGTCAAGTTAATTTTTTTATTTTCCGTTGAGGTGGTATTTTGCGTTTTTTGCTTTTGTTAGTCTTTGAAATTTTCTGTTAGGTTTTATTTGGACTAAGTTCTTCTTTATTTT
>JAITEE010000205.1 GCA_031282205.1 Candidatus Methanovirga aequatorialis
ATTTTGTTTATTTTTAATTTCGCTTTATTTTTGATTAATTCATGCTAATAATTCGTATAGCTGTTATAAATATCTATAAGATTTTATATAAATAATTTACTATAAAAACAAAGAAAAAAATAAAATTATAAAATATCCAAAACACTATATATTATAATTTTAAAAAATGTAAATATTCAACGTTTAGCCTTTATTTTATTTTTTAAGTATCATGGATTCGTTATTTATTAAAAAATATGTTTTTAAAAAGTTTGAATAAATTATATCATTTAATTTAGATTAAACCAATATAATGCTTTATTTATTTAACTGTAAGATTTAATCAAAATCTAACATTTTATATGAACGTTTTTAAAAGTGAAACCATATAATTTTTTAGTAGAACAACTATTTTTAGATAAAATTTTATTGGTGAATATTGATTTTCACAGCTTAACATTATATCTTTTAATTGTTCTTTTGATTTGACCTCATTAAAACCAAAATACTTATTTAATAACTTGGATAATTCCTTTTCATTGGGGGCTTTGCATGTCAGTAGTTGTTCTATTTGCTTAATATCCTTATCGTTATTGTTTTCTTTGATTCTTTTCTGTAATTTAAATTTGGCTTTATTAACCATTTTATTAATGGTGGTATCGATTGCTTCTTGACTTTCAGTTTTGATGTTTATAATGTAGTGTGGTTTTTTTAAGTATAGTGTAAACCCAACATGTGTACCTATTTTATTTGACATTGTAACAGTTGAACATTCTATAATACTTCTTAAACGATTTAAAAATAGAGGATCATTAATATAACCTGCAGTAACAACTTCAACTCCATATTGTTTATATAATTCTCCGTATCCATTTGTTACATCTTTCCAGTATAGACAGACTCTAACACTATCGTAATCTGTGCTGATCTCTTTAATTTTTTCGCAGAAATTTTCAACATCATAGTTTTGTTTTGACTCTTTCACTGAATGAGCAGGAAATATTAATAAATTTTTACCCAATCTTTTTTTTTCATTTTCCGTTTCTTCTTTGCTCAATAGAGAATCAACATAGGCAATATAGGGACCTATGGCATATACCCCATTGTTGTGTTTTTGATTTTCTATGATCTCTTTTCTAAAACTAGAAGAGACAACGCTTGGGAGAGATTCATGAATACGGATTGGTCCTTCTAAATGGTTTGAAAACACAATGCCATGTTCAAAAAAAGCCTTTATTTTATAGTCTTCTTTAAATCCACAGTATTTTTTTAAACAATTTCCAAGACCATACTGTAGTGTATAATTTCTTGTTAGAGGATTGTCTTTTTTGAAGTTTTCTGGCTTTATTAAACTGTAAATATCGTCGAACTTTAAATTGGATGTATCTATATTCTTTTGCATATATTATTTCTCATATCCTGTGGTCGTAGATGAATTTTTTGGAATGTATTAGGTATAATAATAATAACTAACACCCTGTGTTATAATATACAACCTTGAATATATAAAACTTTACAAAATTAGAATAGAATGTAATTATTGGTACTAATACTATTGAACACTATGTTTTCATTGTTTTCAAAGTTGAAATAAATCAACTACCTTGGAGAGTTTTATCCATAGATTGGTGTGAAAAAAGATTTCACTTTGATAAATGGATCACATACAAACCGTCTATTTTCCAGGAGTTAAATAAAAGAATAGACAAAATATAAATAAAGAAGGTATAAAATATGTTTAATGGATTATAAACAAACTAATATTGGATATGGACTATGAGGTTACTTGATGTGGTGGGAAGATTTAGGAGAGTATATACAAGGATATTTGGAAAATAATCAAATTCGAGGTAAAGTTGTTGAGATGGCCATTGGAAACTTTTTTAAAGTCCTTGATTATTTAGATGGTAATGGTGTTGAAGTTGTTGGTGTAGATCTTGATCCTAAAAGAGAGGACGTTGTAAAAGAAGATGTTACGGATCCTAAGTTAGATTTATATGAAGGTGTTGAGATAGTGTATTCTATAAGACCACCATACGAGTTACAACCTTACATTGAAGAAATAGCTAAAAATTTAAATGCGTTGTTGATCGTTAAACCATTATTTAATGAGGATCTAAACATGAAAAGTAGTATGAATTTAAAAAATTATAAAAAAGCTATTTTTTATCAACATCAATACTAAATAACCATCTAAAATATATGATATAAATTATAAACGGTCTTATAGAACGAATAAAGATAGTTCTGTTTAATAATGATAAATTTAAAACGTAAATGATAGATGAATTGTATATCGTGTGGGATTCACCGAGTCCTAAAAAATGGACTTTAAAAGATGATGTTCTCTTGTACAGAGTTTATCTTGGATCTGAAATGAATACTATGACTGAAGATCAGCTATTTCAGTCGTAGGTGATATTTCAGTAGTAACCAAAATAGAAAAGTAAATAAAGGTTCAAAATCTAAAATAGAAGTAAGGTGATCATTACATGTTTTCAACTATCAATGAAGTCAATAAAAGTTTCAAATATAGGATCTATCCTTCGTTTGAACAAGAAAACTTCGGAGTTCAATATTAACTCTTCAAGGTTCATATTTAACGTTGTTAAGGAAATGTATGAATGTGATAGGGATTTAATCAGGATGTTGACAAGTTCACCTAAAGTTAACTATTTTTTGAATAGGAAGACTGCTAACATGTATTTAACCATGTTAAAGCAGATACATCCATTCTTAAGGATATAGATTCAATAGCTGGGCAGAAAGCCTATGAAGGTTTAATAGCTGGTTTTGAGAATATCTATAAGACTGGAGTTGGTCATGTTAAATGGAAATCACGTAGGAATCCTGTACAATCATACAAGACAGGTAATGTTAAAATCTTAAATGGAAGATTACGACTACCTAAGATTGAGGATACTATTAAGAAGATATAGTAGACCTGTTAACGGTAGAATATTAACAGCTACTATATCTTTTGTAAATAATCAATGGTATGTTGCTATTAATTGTCTTAAATCTATTGTACCTAAATATGCTCCCAATAAGACTCATGTAGGTATAGATTTAGGATTAAAAGACAGTATAACAACATCTGATGCTTGGAAGAGTGGAAAGATACTATTAAAGAAATTTGATGATAAAATAGCAAGATTGAATAAAGAGTTGGCTAAACGTACAGGTAGTAAGAACCGTGTTAAGACGATAACCAAGCTTAATAAAGCTTACAAAGACAAAGCTAACTATATATGATAAACTAAACCATATAACTACTAATATTGTTAGAAAGTATGGACAAATCAGTGCTGGTAATGTTAACAGTTAGTTAGGCTTGAAAAATAAGAAGCTTGCTAAAACGACTGCTGATCAACATTGGTTTGAAATCAAACGTCAATTAGAGTATAAATCAAACTGTTATGGTTCTAAGTTTGCCCTTGTAGATGAAAAGTATACTTCTAGTACTTGTTCAACTTGTGGATACCAGTTAGAAAAAATTGGTTTAGATGTAAGATCATGGACGTGTGATCATTGTGGATCGGCCCATGACCGTGATATCAACGCTGCGTTGAATATCAGAACCGTTGGTGCAACGGGGATTGCCTTTGGTAAAAGAGACAAATGAGTCTCTGGATTAGGAATCTGTTTAAAGACAGAATCCATGACTGAGATCAGTCATGGTAGTTCAAGAAGATCGTATAAAAAAATAAATAAATATCTATTAGTTATTATAAATAATAGCAATGTTATATATAAAAAAACATTTTGATCAACAAAAAATTTTTTAGGATTTTTTGAATAGACGATGGTAACGTTCAAATGATCTGATTGGTACAATAGTAAATCACTATCGAAGATCTATTTTAAAACCCCCTACTGAAGTAGAGGGATACCAAATTCTTTTTTTGTGAGGTGACACTATGAGTGGTGGTATTAAAAAAAGTGAAATCGATGAATTATTTAAGAAACTAGGTACTTCTTCATTAGACAAATTATCTCATCTTAATTTCGGGAATGACGTAGAAGAAGGTTTATCATCTCTTACGATAATCATTCTTTTTTGATAGAGGAATGATTATTTTGAGAGATCATACTAAACATGGAGGTTTACATGATATTAATCAAGAGGTCAGTT
Organism: Candidatus Methanovirga aequatorialis; assembly: GCA_031282205.1. Classification (GTDB taxonomy): domain Archaea; phylum Methanobacteriota; class Methanobacteria; order Methanobacteriales; family Methanobacteriaceae; genus Methanovirga; species Methanovirga aequatorialis. The sequence goes on from JAITEE010000205.1 coordinate 4,115, forward strand.
TAAACATTGTCGATTTAACTAGACGTAGATATTTAAAAGAACTTAGTGAGTATACTGGTCGTAATACTATTATTTATTATTCTGGTTGGTTACAAAAGAGAAATTTAGGTTCTGATCTTTTAAGTATTAATGACAATGATAAATTAGGATTCATGAGTACTATTCAGAATATGGACAGGAAAAAAGGTTTAGATTTAGTGTTACATACTCTGGTGGAGAAGTTGCTGCTACAGAATCTTTAATCGATTATTTAAAACAAATGTTTGACGATGATATTAGATCTATTGTTCCTCAAATTGCTATGTCTGGAGGTACTATGATAGCTTGTGCATGTAAAGAAATTATCATGGGAAAACAATCTAATTTAGGTCCAATTGATCCTCAATTAGGTGGAATGTCTGCAGAGGCAGTTTTATATGAATTTGAACAAGCGGCTAATGAAATTAAGGAAAATCCTTCTAAAATACCTTTATGGCAGATAATTATAAATAAATATTCTCCTACTTTGATTAATGAGTGTCAAAATGCTATCGCATGGTCAGCGGAGATATTAGAAAACTCTCTCCAAACCAATATGTTTAAAGATTCTGAAAATAGTAACGAAGTTATTAATAAAATTGTTAACGAGTTAAGTTCTCATGGTAAAACTAAATCACATTCAAGACATATTTCTATGACTAAATGTAGAGATATTGGACTCAATATAATAGAACTCGAAGATGATCAAGATTTGCAAGACACTGTGTTAAATTTACATCATATTTCTATTATCTCTTTTTTAAAAACTACGGCTGTTAAATTAATAGAAAATTCGGATGGTAAAAGTTTCACTCAAAATGCAATTCCAAAGAAATAATCTTTAAATAGTTAATTAAACTCTTCTTCTTATATATCAAAAACTTCAGAAAATAATAAATTTAAAGAGGATATAATCCTCCTTATTTCAGAGACCTTACTCTAAATTCTTAACTGAAAAATAATGAAATGATTAAGATGGTCAGTGAATTCTTAAACAACGTGTATAAAGGAGAAAATGGTTGGAGAGGATATACCTTAACTCTACTCTTAACTCTATTTCTAAACTCCTTTGTAGCTATTTACTATTTGCTTTTTATTCTTGGATTTTATATGATGATTAACATATTCAATCCTACTCCAAATACCATTTCAGGAACTGTTTACTATTTTATATCAATGTTTTTAACCACTGCCATTGCATTTCTTTTTTTAATACTTTCAATCAACGTTTTTCATAAAAGAGACATCTTCTCTTTAATCAACACATCTAAGGAGTACAACTTTAGGGGAAATTTAATTAAATGGTACGACAGGATTAGATGGAATAAATTTTTTAGAGGTTTGGTCGTTTGGTCTATCTTCATGATCGTCTCTATTTTCGTTCCATACTTCGTTGATCCGAGTAAATTTGTGTTGAACTTTAATTTAAATCAGTTCGTTATCTTAATTGTTTTGTTGTTTCTCACGATTCCTGTTCAGGCAAGTTTTGAAGAACTTTTATTTAGAGGGTACCTTAATCAGGGGCTGAGTTTAAAAATAAAAAGACCCATTGTAATAATTATTGTAAGCTCCATTGTTTTTGGATTGGGGCACGTTGTAAATGGGGGCTTTGACTACGCTGCAATGTTTTTGAACACATTTTCGGCCTTTTTATTTGGAATAATAACTTCTTTAACAACGTTGACTGATGATGGAATCGAATTTTCAAGTGGAGCACATATAACCAACAACATCTTCGCATTTTCGATGGTTGGAAATGTTGGTGCAGATAATTTTGGGACTTTATTGATACAAACGGATTCAGTTGGATTTTATTTTGAATTTTTTTGGGCTATCATTCCTTTGATAGTGTTTTTATTAATTTTAATTACTTGTAGATATGATGAAATTAAGGAGGTTCTTAAAAAGAGACATTAATTAAAGGACAGGCTTTAAATTTCCAATGACCTCACCTTTATTACTAACATGGACTGTATCTTCGATTCTCACTCCAAATTCCCCTTTAAGATAAATTCCAGGTTCAACTGTAATTACCATACCTTTTTCTATTGTTGTTTTATTATTTTCAGCTATTCTTGGTTCTTCATGAATATCTAAACCTACACTATGACCTGTTGAATGTATAAAGTTTTCACCAAAACCATGTTCAGTTATTATATCTCTCGCCACCTTATCCAATTCATTTGATTCAATTCCTGGCTTAATGGCTTTAATTGTTTTGGTGTACGCTTCAAGAACTATGTTAAAAACTTCTTCTTCCTTTTCACTGTATATCATTGTCCTCGTTGTATCAGAACAATATCTCCGATATTTAGCCCCCCAATCCACTAAAATAGGATGATCTATCTTTTTGTTGCTTGGTGTTGAATGAGGTAAACTTGTACTTGAACCAGACGCAAATATTGTCTCAAAAGACTCACCTTCAGCACTATTATCTCTTAATCTTTGACCTAATCTATAGACCATCGTTAGTTCACTGAATTTTTTGGTTTCCATATCTTCCATCAGTTCCTTGAACGATTTATGTGCGATTTCTGTTGCCATCCTTATTTTAGCTATTTCATCTGAGGTTTTAATCATTCTCTCCTTTTCTAATAGATCGCTGATTACTAACTCGTATTCTCCAGATATTCTCTGATAGGTTTCAACATCTAACGTTTTTTCAACGGCTATTTTCTTATAGTTCTCTTTTTTCAGAATTTCCTTCAGATCCTTTAAGGATTTAATGGTTTTAACTTCCATGTTTGAAGTAGATTCAGCAAGTTCTAAATCCATAGACGTCGTATAGACCACAGGCTCTTCTTCAAGTAAACAAAATGTAAAAGCTGTTGGGAAGTAATTGGAGAGATAACCGATGTTGTTCACATCTTTAATTATCATCCCATCAAAATCTTTTTGATATAGATGTTCTATAATGGTTTTAAGCTTCTTTTCATTCATAAAAATCATTTCCAACTATAAGTTATTAAAACAATACTATTTAATTATTTTTAATTCATCTTATACAGGTTACTTTGTTGACGTCACCATGAATTAATATTGGATGTTTTTCTATGCTGCTTATTTTAATACGTAACATTTGTCAATTAATTTTTTTTAAAATTTAAAGGATTTTTTTAAAATAAGTATGGTTTAAACTGTAAGGTATAGTTTTTGTGTAGTTTAACAACGCTTTTTTTCGATGTTTAATAAGGCCGATGTTTTTAAGGATCTTTCTTGAAGCCCATATATTTTTAGAATGAAATTTTATTTATTGATCCTCTAATTTCGATTTTATTCAATAATTTTTATTTTTTTTAATTTTAACAGTTTATTTATTCTATAAAGAGAGAGAGAGAGAGAGAGAGAGAGAGAGCAAATGATTCATTTTTGGAACGTTTAGATAGGTTTATAATATGAGAATAAAATCGAAACATTTATAAGATAATAAAATTATAGCGTATCATAGAGAATTGCCTAAGTTAATAGAAATTCTCAAGAAATTTTGCTTCTATTTTTGAAGATATAAAAGTCCCAAGGTATGAAATATGTGGAGAATGTGAACATTTGGGATTTTGTATTGTAGTTAAACTCCAAACTTTTGGAAATAATTAAAATTAAAATACTCGATAGATTTCATTTTGTTTTGAAAATTAAGGGTAAAATGAAGAAATAAAATTGATGATTATTTTTAAACTTTTCGATTTAAACTATAGATGCATAGTTCGTGGAATGGTTAAATATTCAGAAAATGGGGAAAAATGCATTTGGGGAGATAAATTAAATGAAATTACAAATTTATATGAAAATTAATTTACTGGTAGTGTGTGATAATGGGGAATATTATTGATATTAATAGCTTGATTAAGTATTATGGTAATTTCAAGGCTTTAAACAGGGTTTCTTTTAGAGTTGAGAAAGGTCAAATTTTTGGCTATTTGGGGTCGAATGGGGCAGGTAAGACGACTACGATTAAGATACTTTTAGGGTTAATGAAGGCTTCGTCAGGTGAAGTTAGGGTGTTTGGTGGTGACACGTTTCCTGATACTCCTAATTCTCTTAAATTGAGAGCTGCTATAGGTTCTGTTTTGGAGTTTAATGGTTTGCTTGAAGATCGTACTGGTTTGGATAATCTTATTTTTTGGGCAGGTTTATACAACATAGACAAGGCGGATGGTTTAGTGTTGGCAGAGAAGTTGATGGATTTGGTCCAATTGGAGGAGTGGGCAGATGTTAAAGTTGGTAAGTACTCTTATGGTATGTGTAAAAGATTGGCGATCGCTCGATGCCTTATTTCAGACCCAGAGTTGTTGATATTGGATGAACCTACCTTAGGTGTTGATCCAGAATCAAGACATCTTATAAGAGAACTTTTAAAAGACTTAAGTGAGAAAGGTAAGACGATATTTATCTCATCACATGACTTAGGGGAAATACAAAAGATCTGCTCTCATTTAGCAATAATAAAGAAAGGAAACATACTATTTAAAGGATCCTTAGATGACTTGATTAAACAATACGCTGATGAAAGAGAATTCTCACTTGAAGACGTTTATCTAAAGATTGTAAAGGAGGAATAATATGGATAGTCAACTTAAAGTAATTGTTTTAAATGATTTGAATATCTTAAAGGATAAAAGATATTTACTATTTAACGTGTTTGTTGTACTATTCTTATTTGTTTTTAAATATAAAATTGTAAATGATATGTCTGTAGATTTAAACTATCTCTCATATTTTTCACAGTTTATCTTCATGTTTATAGCAGGCTTTGTGATGCTTTTTTTAGGGATACAAATTTTACAGGAGTTCAGTACACAAAAGGCAAATAGGATATATGAAGTTGTTTTGACTTCTCCGATTTCTTTGTTGAAACTGTATTACAGTAAATTAATTTCTTCGTTTGTTTTGGTATATCCTGCAGTAATTTGTGCGATTTTAATATATGTAATATTATTAAACGGTACTGGATCTTTTGATATTCCGATTGAAGTCATGATCATGGCTTTGTTAATTATTCCATTGTATATGTTGTTGTATTACGCTTTTGGTCTATATTTGATTTTAAGATTTAAAAATATGAATGTAATACAAATTCTTAGTTTAACAGGAACTGGATTAGTATTTTTAGGAGTTTATGGTTCTAAATATTTATCCATTCATATTATTTTAAGCGGTGAACATTTGGTAAGTTATCTTTTTTTAGTTTATGCTTCTATTGGTCTGATAATAGGGTTTTTAATAGTATTTACGGCAATTAAAAAGTTTAATAAGGAAAAATTGGCTATTTAATTCCATTTACAGAATGGAGGATATTAAAAAATGAAAAATTTTAAATCACATCCATATATTTGGTTGTTTTTGGGTTTTATATTGTTTATAGTATTTTATTGCCTGTATCCAAATTCAATAATTGCGATGATTGGGTATATAATTCTTTGTAGTGTTATATTCAATTATATTGATAATAAATCTTATTTCACTCGATTTGTAGCTATATTTATAGGAATAATACTTTATTCTATCAGATTTGATTTTGATCCATTTTTTATATTAGTAATGTCATTGGTGCTACTTTTAATAAATAGAAATATAAGATTATGAATGGATAATCAACTTAAAACAATTATTTTAAACGATTTGTATTATTTAAAGGACATTTATTTGTTGTGATATTTCCTTTCGTTCTCAATATATATGAAGTTATTTTAACTTCTCCAATTTCCTTGTTAAAACTTTATTACAGTAAATTAATTTCTTTATTTACTTTAACGTATCCTACATTAATTTGTGCAATTATTGTATATATGCTATTAGAAGGAATTAAATCTTTTAATATTCCAATTGAAGTCGTATTAATGGTTTTATTAATTATTCCATTGTATACACTATTATATTATGCTTTTGGTCTGTGGAGGGTGTAAAAAAGTGTGGAGTTTTTCATGAAAATCGGAATTTACTTATAAAGAAAGTGTGAAAAATTGAAAAAACTCCACAAAATTTTACAGTCTCGGTCTGTGGCTAATTTTAAGATTTAAAAATTTATATATATTAACAGTCATTAGTTTAACTGGAATTTCATTAATGTTTTTGGGAGTTTTTGGTTATAAATATTTATCTGAACTTATTGTTTTGAATAATGGGAGTATTATAAATGTCTTTTTTTTAGTTTATGCTTCTATTGGTCTGATAATAGGATTTTTAATATCATTTGCAGCGATTAAGAAGTTTAATAAGGAAAAAAATATCTGTGTAGTTCTAAAAATTTTGAATTAAATCATTTATGTTTGATTGTTTTTGGAGTCATGTTGTTTGTAATATTTTATTGACGTGGTATTTTACTATGAGGTCTGTATTTTTTATTTCACTATAATTAAAAGTTTAATAGTTATAGAAGTTAAACTTTTATAAAATGGTGTTTATTCAAATTATTTTATACTTTTAAAATTAAAATGATTGGATTTAGTCGTGAAAATGTTGAAAATTTGAATTGCTGAATGGTTTTGGTATGTTGAAAAATTGTCTTCGTCTTCAAATAGGTTTATAAAGCAATGCTGTCAAGTTAATATGTTTGTATTGATGAGACTGTAAAATTTTGTGGAATTTTTTCAATTTTTGACGTTTTCTTTATAAGTAAGTGTTGATTTTTAAAAAACTCCAACTTTTTACACCCTAAATCAACACAAAAATTTATATTCAAAGT
>JAITEE010000213.1 GCA_031282205.1 Candidatus Methanovirga aequatorialis
AATTCTACATTTGGTTTTTCGTTTCCACCTAAAAAATGTCGTGCATAGCTTGACAATGATTCAATGTAACGTCGTTTTCCTTCTTCATATATTGTATTAAATGCTAAAGAACTCTTTCCAGACCCACTAACCCCTGTTATAATTACAAACTTATTTTTTGGAATTGTAACATCAACATTTTTAAGATTATTTTCCTTAGCTCCCTTAACTATAATTTGATCCATAGAATTAATTATAATTCTGTATATTATTTATAAATAATAGTAATAAAATGTAAGTTATAATAAATATAACTATAGGGGTATAGTTTAATGGTAGAACAACAGCCTTCAAATTTGTTTATGTGGGTTCAATTCCTGCTACCCCTGCCATATAAATAATTAAACTTAGCTTATTAACTTATGTTATTTTTCTTGTATTCAATATATTCTTTTAAATAATTAACAATTTCTTGGTTTTTTTTCAAAATAGATGCATCAATTTTTAAATATTTATTTTTAAATATTTCTTTTTCAGAACTAGAATCAAGTTTATCAATATTATTGCATATTCCATTTTGATCTCAATATATATTTGAAGAACTTTTATCATAAATCTTGTGAGCTAATAATTCAAGAGGCAAAAAATTATTGCTGTCAGATATTTTTTCCAACCATTTCTTTTTTTCTTCAGGGTTATTTCTTTTGTTAATCGCTTGCTTAACACAAAAATTTCGAGGAAGTATATGAGCAAATTCTATATTTGTTTCGGAATCATTTTGTTTTTTTCAATATTTTTCAAATGCTTCGCTTTTATTATTAAAAATATTCTTTATTTTTTTTGAATATTCATTATATAGTTTCACCGATTTTTCTTTTATTTTTTTTATATCTCCATCCAGAGTTTTTAATTTTAATTTAATATCATCTAATAATTCCTCTGTTTCTCTTTCTGTTCTATTTGAATTCAACTTTTCTAGAATCTTCTTGTAAAAAACAAATTCATTTAAATATTGTTCAATATCTTTTTTTTGTACGTTATACTTTTCAAGATCACTCCACATTTCTTTGGTTTTTTCATTTCTTTCTGTTTTTAAGAAATAATGAAAAAATATATTAATACCATAGTTATATGTATCTGTAATAACTTTTAATTGACTACTTTTGGGTTTTTTTAATGAACCACTAGGATTAGAACCTTTTAAAAGCATTACTATATTGTATAAAGTTGATTTATAATTGGGAGAATTGAAATACTCATTAATTTGTTTTATTTGCTCATCATTTAAAGCTTTTAAAACATGGTGTTTTGTATTTTGTCGAGGTCTTTGAATAAAACCTAACTTTGACAGCAAAACACCTCTATCTTTTCATTTTTTTTTATTCTTATTTTCTCAACTAGCTGTAGTTAAAATATCTATATTTGCATCATTAAAAGATACTTTTCAATCTAGTATATTTCCATCCGCATCATCATATAAACAATTTAATTTTGCAGAAAATTTTGCTTTTGTATCACCGTCACTTTTTATGTTTAAAATTAACAAACCCATTATTAATTAAACTCCTTAAATATTTCAAATAAAACCTTGCTAGGTATTGCACTTGCATTTGATGCTTCAGATAATTGACAAGTAGTAAAATCTTTTTGATATTTATATTTTGTTTTTTGAAGTTGTCCTAATCCAGCATCTTTGGGACATCATGTTTTTTTACCATTAAAAATATATCAAATTTTAAAATATTTATTGTCTTTTTTTAAAACAGTTTTTCTTTTAGAACTATTAATTATTCTATCATATTCTGTCTTTGTAATTTCTTCAAAAGATTTTTTATAAGGAGGAACTATTCTGTTAGTCATAAAATTTATTTTTATGTCAGAATAAAAACCTGTCATTTTTGTAATTTTGTATCCATATGCACCATAACTACATTTATTTAAAAATCCAGGAAAATGTAAATTATTTTGTATATAAATTCATATAAGCGAGCTATATGGATTTTCAATATAGTAATGATGTGGTTTGAAATATTTTATTAACTCAATTGTATTTTCTACACAGTGTTGACCTATTCTTTTTATAAAAAGTTGTTTATCAGGATCTAAATGTCTTGTAAACCCTGCTCTTAATTTAAGAAATTGCTCTCTCTCTCTCTCTCTCTTAACATATTTTTATTATCTTTAACTCAAAAACATGTTCCACCGTTTTTCATTGACAAAATAGAGCTGAAGGATTGGCACAACGTTGAACTTGTTATGATATCAGGAGATTTAATTATTTTCTTTTTTATCATACCATTAAATAGATCAATGATTGATGATACATTTTTTAAGGTAATTTTTTTTTCAACACCAGACCTTATCATTTTAATTTCATAGATTGAAGTTTTGTTTACTCCAACAGATAAATCACAATATAAATAGTGATGGTTTTTGTTATTGATCTGTCCATCAATTAATGGAACAACATCAAATGTGTAGACATCATATTTATTAATTAAATTTTCCTTAATCAGCATGTGAGTTATTGAATTGCAACCACCACCAAAAAGATCTCAAATAACTTGCTTTTTCATGATTTAAAATATTATAACATGTGCTATTTTTGTCCAATTTAATTTTCTTTGGCATAACTAAATAACTTATAAGGCAAACAAACGGCTTTAATAACTATTTTAGTCTCTCGAATAAGTTTTGACAAATCATCCAATTGAAAATAGTTTTCATCTTCAATTCTTTTAAGATAGAGAAAAAAACAAATATTTGTAAAAAATTTCTTTTTTTCATCGTTTTTAATCATGCCTTCTCATAAAGAGTTGTAATATTCATCATCAAACACATAAATTTTAGAAATTAAAAAATGCATATTCTTATCATCGTTATTATTTTCAATCTTTATTGGTATTTCTTTGTCGTTAACAAATTCAATCGAACCAGTTATTTTTTTTAGCATTTTTTTTGCCCCATTAATTCTTCGTTTTCATCAAACAGCAGCATTGCTTTTAATATCATCATTAAAAATTGCCAGTACTTCAGAATCACAATATTCATTGGCAAAAGAGACACAATATTTAATTTTTCCTTCTTTAGACTCAACAAAATCAATACTTTTGATATTATGATCAAAATTAAAAATAATTTTATCTTTTGCAGTATCATTAATCATCTTTTTAACATTTGTATGTACATAAAAGTTTTCCTTCATTTCATAAAATGTTTTATTTTTAGGAATAGTAATCTTAATAATTTTATCATCTAATTTCAGTAATGGTTTTGTTATATTTTCAATAGGCTCAGAGTTTTTATTTTCTGGTTTCGCAGAAGTAAAAGAATCTTTTTCAACTTTTTCAGATTTAATAATTTCTTCACTATTATTTTCTTTACTTTCATTAATTAGTGTATTTAGCATGTTTGACAGATCTTTTTGTGATTGAGCATCATCTTTTAAAGAGATTTCATCGTTTAGTTTTTTAAGAAAATCATTATTAATAATCATTGATTGAATTTTTTTAAAAAAATCACGCACCTCGTTAGTTTCTAAAAATTCTTCTCGTGATGTCATTATTATTTGTTTAAAGAAATCTGGTTTGTTTTTAATTTCAATATTAATATAAATTTTTGATTGCAAACTACTAAGATTTTCAAAAATATCCTTAAAATATTTGTCTTTAACACTCACTCCGTTGAGTGTGAAATGCACTCTATTAATAAAGTCATAATTTGTATATTTTTTAATAATTTCTTTTTGTTTTTCATCAGCAGGATAATAAACACTTATCACAAAATTTTCATCATCCATTTGAATTTTTTTAACATCAAGATCTAATTGTTTTAATAAAGGTATAATATTGTTTGATCTGTTTATGCGAGTATCAAAAAGCTTAATATCTTTTTTGATTCCAGAAAAATAATTCGATATATATATATAACTTGGAGAAATATTTCCAGTAATAACTGCAGTTTTTAGTTCTGGAATTTTTTCATAATCAAAATAATATATTTTTGTGCCATTAGATTCAGCGGTTTCCTCTGTAAAAATTTTTCCAACACTATTAACTAAATAGCAAAATACATCTTGTATTTGGTGCAAAGAAGTTTTTAGTGAGAATAGAATAGTTCATGACTTAATTCCACCCTTAACACTTTCAACATAAGTAATTTTACTAAAACTAAGCGATTGTTTAAAACCTTGTGAATATAACCCATTCCGTTCTTCATTTTGGTTTCTAGAATTAAAAGAAAGAAGATTGTTCTCAATTTCAGAAGCATCCATTCCATCACCAAAGTCCTGTATAGAGAAATCAAATCGTTCGTCATATGAGATAATATCTATTTTAGGCGATTCTTTTTTATTTAACATTGCATCCAATGCGTTATTAAATGTTTCTTTTAATCCTGATATTGGGTATTTTAAAGTTTTAATTCTTGAAAAGTTTCTGATGTCACCTCCAACACATTTAACATTTTTTGGGAGTGTTTCATACTTTGTAGATAAAGAAATGTTGTTATCTCGTATTATTTCGTTAATTTTTGTATAAGTTATTTCATTCATTAAAATTCTATTGTTTTTAATTATATCATTTCAATTTACATATTACATAATTTGATTTATTTTCTAATTCATATTGGTCAATCAATAGTTGGTTGTTAGTACACTTTAATACACACAGAATACATAATTCAGTGAGTAAGAATTTTATATTAGTGTGAAGTTCGCTGTTAATAACAATTTTCCTTTCGCTTTTATTTATATTAAAAAAATCATTTTGTTTTCTTGAAGCTTTAATTTTTCCTTTTCTTCAATAACTCACTCCAGAGGATTCCTAAACAAACCATATCTTTCATTTTTTTAGTTTTATTAGGCAAAAAAGCAAAAATTGGATCGTTTTGTAAAAAATTTTTATATGTATCAATAAAATTTTTATTAATAATAATTTCTGAATTATTTTTTCAAAAACTTAAGATTGTTAATAAAGCATAAGGCTTGTATGGATAATAAAAATTTTTATTACTTGCATTTGTGAATAACCACTTACGCAACGATTCTATTTTCTTTTTAATTGCAGGATCGGCTATGTCAAAATGCTTAAATAATAAATTAAGATTAGTTTCCATAACTATTTAGTTATAGTTATTATATTTTTAAATATACAAAAAGAAAATTGCATATGAATAAATAAATAAAAAAACCAAATACAATATTATTTCCTTTTATCTCTCAAATAATCTTGTACATTATTTTTTGTTGAGTATCATTTGCTATTTTCATAAGTAGCTTTAATACGACCACGTATTGCAGCTTTCTTTAGTGCTTCATAAGTTATTTTTTTATTAGCAAGACTTATTAATGGAACAATTGTTTCATTTGCTGAATTATGTGGGATAATAAAACGATAAATATTATCCAAAATACCTCTAATAATTATTTGTGAAAGTGGTCCATAGTTATTTTTATCAGCTAAATCAAGAGCATCGAGATATTGATTTCGTCTTTTTTTAATAATAATCATCGGCGGAATTGAAAGCTTAACCAATATTAAATTAATTACAAGTCTTCCAGTTCTACCGTTTCCATCTAAAAAAGGATGGATACGCTCAAATTCATTATGTATTTGAGCTAATTTAACAGGAATATCATATAACGTAATTTTCTTATCCTTTAAGTCTTTTAGTAATTGATTCACATTATTTATTCACGTGGAAATATGTGAATTAATATCAGTAAAACTGATTGGTTTCATTCCACGATCAAATTTGTTAATATCATGTCGTCTAAAGTTTCCTGGTGTTTCATATGGATTTGCATCATTGTGTGGAGATATATTTCACACAGGAGTCATTAATAACTCATGAATAATCCTTAATTCCTTTAAAGTTATTAAAGTATCTTGTTGGAAGTAAACATTGGGAGTAAGTGCGTGTTCATATACCCATTTACTTGCTTCAGAATAACCTTTAACTTCCATAAATTCTTTAATATCTTTTCTTCCAGATACTTTATTGTTTTTAAGCAATTGTTCAACTTGACTTAAAACAAGGGTATTACCTTCTAAAGCAGTTGAATTATGTACTTCTATATATCAAATATCAGATCAAATTTTATGTGCTTGTTCTGGTTTAGGCAGACCACCGTACATTTGTAATTCATTAATTGCATCTGTGAATTGTTGCAAAATTTTGTCAATCTTTTGTCCCATATTTTAATTATATCATTTTTTGGACAATCACTATCGGAAATAATTATTATTTGTCCTGTCTTTGATAAATGTCGATTTTGGGATAAATAATGTAAAAATACTATAGAAAATTATTAAAATTATTTAATAGTTAAAGTGAATGTGTTACTCATAACAGTATAAGTTTCTTCTTGACCTTGATAATTGAACACCTTACATGTAGC
>JAITEE010000062.1 GCA_031282205.1 Candidatus Methanovirga aequatorialis
AATTCTAATGCCAACGATTGCAAGTGTAAAAATAAACTCTAAAATCAAAAAACTAAAAAAAAAATACAAAAAAATCATTAAAAAAATCGAAAATTAAAAAAAATTGTTACACACCCTAAAACAAAATGAAAAAATAAAAAAAACATGAAAAACTACTTACAGAAGAATTGTTTCTAAATTCAATGAACTATAGTGACAACGGTAATTTTATCAATTTTAATTTAAATATATCAAATCATTAATGGAGTATCCATTTTTATTTTTGCTTAACTTTTTAATTGTTCTTTTATTGGATGTCCAATAATTTTATCTATATGTTTTTCATTGGGTATTTTTTCAATCTTTAATCCTGCTAATAGCAATAGAAAAACTCCTGAATCAAGAATTATTTATCTATTAGATGTGAATTTTATAAAATTTCCAATGTGTTCATTCATCATCTTCATCGTTCCACATTGTCATTTTTTGGAAATCTAGAAAAAGGATTGAAAGTTATTGGAAAAATTAAAGGAAAAATAAAAACAAATTCAATAAACATAAAATGCATTGTTATGATCCAGATTACGAAACATTAACCGTATTAAGAAAAAGAAACCAAGACAACGAAGCAACTAAAAAAAGTTTATGAATTTTTAGTCAATTCCGATGATATAGTTAGGTTATGAATATTTCCATTTTTAAGATCTATTTTCACAACACCACTTCATCAACCTCAATATCAACTGTTATAACTGGTAAGCCAATGTTGATAGCGTTACGATAGAATATTCTTGCAAAGGATTTGGCTATTATTGCGTCAACACCAGCATTTTTAATAGCTATTGGTGCCTGCTCTCTTGAAGACCCTCAACCAAAATTCAAATCTCCAACAATAATATCTCCTTTCTGAACTTCATATTAGTTTTATACAACGGTCTGTAAGCAGGCCAAAAAATGTAACTACTTTAATTGATTCACAGAATCTTTTAAATCCTTAATGATAGATGATAATTCATCAAGACCATCAATTCTAATATTAACATCATCAATCTCTATGTTATGAGTTGTGTTTTTCATAACATTACTTAAATCAGATGAAATATTTGAAGAATTTAGATTTAATTGAATAGGTTCTTTCATCTTGATAACAATATCATTAGCTTCATATGAAGCAACTAAAATAATACCTGTTACAGTTAAAAATATAATGAAACATAAACCAATTTTTTTGATAAAATAATTTTTTAAATTATCATCCATTAAAACACCTCTTAAAAAAAATGGACATTGTAAAAAATTATGACAATTTATTAAAAGTACAAATTGTTTACGAATGATTTTAAATTTAGGGTCTTAATATTTAATTGGAGATTAAAATGAAAATCCCATTAAATCCTGATAAAAAATACAATATATGGGTATTGTTTGGCAAAGTACTTAAAGTTATTGATTCTATAATTTTTCAAGAAAAATTAGCTCGAAATGGTTTAAAAAAGATTTAATGCCATCAAATGATATTAAAATTAGTATTATTATCAATATTTTTCAAATTAGAGGTGATAATGTTTACAATCAAGTAAATAGTAAGCCTAAACTCGTAAATTTCTTGGTATTAAAGACTTACAAAAGATAGAACAAATAAAAAAGGTTTATTCAACGTAGTGCAAGATGTTGGAATAGGGATTAATCTATCTGAAATTTCTGTATTTCAGATGGAATCCATGTTTACAGTCTTCTTTTTCAAGATTTATGTATGGTTTTGATGATTTGAACTGTTAAACAAAATGAAAAAAAAAGTTAAAAGAATAGAAACAACATGTTTTTTTATAGACCAAATGATTTCTTTAAAAGGTCACTGTTAACATAGCCCGCTTTAAATATTTCACCTGTTCTTAAATCATTAATAACCACTTCAGCTGGAGCAAACATCCCTTTGTCTATTTGATAAAAGTCGAAATCGGCTTTTTTGAAAACATCGAAGAAAGGTTTTCCATAACCATCTGCAGCAGATGAAGGTAACTTTTCAGTCATTTCTTTAACATTATCTCCTTCTTCAGATTTAATATAGTAATATGTTCTTCCTCCGAAAAGAACAGCATCATTGGTTTTTCCCATAGCTTTTAAAGGGTCAGGGTCAATAGGTGCTATTGGAGCTGATCCAGCCGCAAACTTAACTTTCTTAACATCGAAGTGAAGTGCCTCTAACATCTTATATGTTCCATTTTCAACAACTCTTCCAGCTATTTGAATGGAACCAACCAATGAAGAAGTTGGAGCCACAAGAAGATAAACATTTTCTGGATTAACATTAGATTCTTTAGCTATTTGTTCGGTAACATCTTCATCAGGTAACTTATCAGATTCTAAAGTTAAAATAGCTATATCAGAATCGTCTTCATAGTCTATTTCATCGTACGTCTCCGCAGGTTTTTTTGCTAAGGCCCTTGCAGGACCAGAACCTAAAGCAAAAAAGTCTCCAACATTAACAGACCAGCCAGCTTTTTGAGCTCCTAACGTTGAAATAGCTGGAAAATCAGTTTTAACACTTACAATTGGTAATGAGAAGTTATCAGATAGATCCCCTGGAATTGAAACTTTTACTTGAGCTAAACCTCCAAGACAGACCGTTGTATAAAGTTCACCAGCAGTAAAACTACCTGAAACATTTACCCCACAATCTATAACGGTTGCACCATTGTTTAACTTGGAAACACCAACGTCGAATTCTTCTGCATTGTCAATTAACTTGTCAACAAATTTTTTGGCTTCTACATTTACACTAACCATAATTCTCACCTCGATTAAGTATCTTTATGATTATTTAATATATTACAACGAATTTGATAACGTTCTTAAAAAATGAATTCTTTAAAACTGTATTATATAAAATTTTGATTTTTATGTATTTAAAGATTTATCTCTAAATTTTTTCTATAAAAATATATTTATTTATTTATTATTATTTTTTATCAATTTTGACATACTTTTTTATCAATTCGTATTAAAAATTATTATCAATTCGCTTGAGGTTTAGTATAATTAAGCTTTGTTAAACATTATTTATAAATTTTGCTTAATAAGAATTCATCTTTAAAAAATATAATCAGTAGTTCGTAAAGTATTATAATTGTGGGGTTGTATTATATAATATGACAAAAAGAAAAAAAACCCCACGTAGTTTATTATTGAATGATGATGTATTAAGTCTTTCGGTGAATGT
>JAITEE010000085.1 GCA_031282205.1 Candidatus Methanovirga aequatorialis
CCAAAGCCAACAAGATGAAAATACAATAAAAACCACCAAACCAGTAATAATCAAAACAATAAGAATTAATAATTAAGTAATAAATAAACAGGAAAAATTAAGTTAAAAGAAATTCTCTAAAGTTTGAAAGAGATTAATTGAATTTTCATAAAATTATTTATTTAATATCATATAAAATTAATAGTATATATCTTAATAAAAAATTTATAGATATTGTTTATATTTATTGGATAAAATTCGTAACATTCTCAAGATCAGAGTTTTTTTTTAAAGATTGTTAATTAACGGTATGTATGTGATGATGATGAATAAAATTGATTAATAGAAGTTTAAATTATCTTGTTGGTGTTGTAGGTAAAATAAAAACACCGAATTTTTAAAATTAAATTATGTACAATATTTTTTTTATATGAACGTTTGATTCAATAACAAGTTAAATTTTAGTTAAAATTACACAACAGTCTGGTTTAGCATAAAATAAGGAGATATATTAATTGATTAAAAAGGCGTTTATAACTGATTGTGAGGGACCTGTATCCTTAAATGATAATGCATATGAACTTTGTAGAGAATTTATTCCTGATGGAGATAAATTTTTTAAGGTCGTAAGTAGTTTTGATGATTATTTGGTGGGTATTAACCGTGAAAACTATAACGCTGGAAACACTTTGAAATTGATAGCTCCATTTTTAAAGGTGTACGGTCTTGACAATGAAAAAATTTTTGAGTTCTCCAATGAAAACATGTCTTTGATTAACGGTGCAAAGGAAACAATGGAATATGCAAGGAAGAACATGGCCTCTTATATGGTTAGTACAAGTTATGGTCAATATATTAAAGCTCTATCCGATGAGATTAGCTTTCCATACGAAAACACGTTTTATACATATATTAATATAGATAATAGTGTTCCAATAAAGGAGAATGAAAGGAATTTGCTGTTTTCATTTAAAGATGAAATTTTAAAGGGTGACTTTGATCGTCAAGAAAAAATTTTCTTTAAAGAAATTCCTAGGTTGGATATAGGCAAAATAAGTGAAAACGTCGTGACCGTTGGGGGTTTAGGTAAAAAAATAGCTGTTGATGGGATAATGTTGAGGGAGAATTTAATTCCAAAGGGTCTGATGTACGTTGGAGATAGTATAACCGATGTTGAACCATTAAGGTTTGTTCGTGAGAGTGATGGCTTGGCTATTTCATTCAATGGAAATGAATTTGCTTTAAAAGAGTCTGAAGTGGCTGTAGTATCTGATGATGCAGTTGTAACTTCTGTTTTATTGGATCTATTTGGGAGATACAATAAGAACTATTGTTTGGAGTTTGTGAAGTTATATTCTCGTAGTCCTCAAATGGCCTTTGAAAATTTAAGAATTAATTTTTCTTTAATGGATAAGTTTAGAGAGGCTTTTAGGGATAGGGAAATTCCGATAGTTCAGATAATCGATGATGATAACTTCGATTATCTTCTTGAGAAGAGTATTGAAATGAGAAGAAATATTAGGGGAAAGGATGTTGGAGAACTATCCTGAGTTATTGATATACTCTATTGTTTATTGGATTGTTGTTAATGCATGGGATGTGGTTTAATTTCATATAGATATGGTAAAGTGGAAGACACCTTTTTTGAGGCATTTAAGGGAATTTATACAAGGCTACTTATCACTGCCGATGATGAAGATGTTTTAAAACAGGCGATTTATGATTCAACGGCTACACCTGGAGCTGTTATTGGAAGAATTGAAGGTGGAGTTGAAGGTTTTGTTGATGAGGATAAGACTCCAGATAACAGGTTGGGAGCCATTGCTCAGTATTGGTTTAACTCCTACGATCTTGAAAAGTTTGAACTTGAACTGTCTTATAGAATACGTCAAGATGTTCTTGTTAAACCTTTCACTTCTGTCTTTAACATGACGAATAATCCTAAGGGATCTATTGACATGATGAGGCATGTTGGACATTGTGGTGATGGTTACGAATGGGAGGAGAAAGTTGACAATAGAAACATGATCGTTGTTCCAACAGCCGTTCCAGATTTTAAAATAGAGCATGAGATAGCCTACTCTGAAGGGATCATGGGAGCCAACTTTTGGTACATGTGCAGCGAGAAAAAGGCTGTTGTTGAGGCTGGTAGGATTATTATTGAAGCTATTAATGATATTGAAGGAGTCATCGCTCCTTTTGGAATATGTTCTGCTGCCTCTAAAGTTGAAACCAATTATCCTTGGATCGGTCCTACAACCAACCATCCATACTGCCCATCACTTAAAAAAAGGCTTGTAAATGAGTCTAAAGTCCCTGATGGTGTTAAATACATTCCTGAAATTGTTATTAATGGTGTTAATAAAGAAGTCGTTAATAAAGCCGTTAAAATAGCTATTGACTCTGTAGTCGATAGAGACGACATAGTGAAAATTTCAGCTGGCAACTTCAATGGAGAGTTGGGGAACTACAACTTTAGCTTACTTGATATTTTAAATGAATATTAAATGTAGTGTATTGTAGTCATCTTTGAAAAGTTTATCAATTTATAAAATATCAATATTTATTTAATATAATCTATTTAAATTTAATTTAAAGAATTTTTATTATAAATATTAAATTTTTAATTAAAGAAATTATAATTAATATAGTACTCGACATTTGATTTGAAAATGATGATAATTTTTAAACTTGTTTAAAATCTTTTAAATCATATTTAATTAACAAGGTGTTAGATTTTCATGAAAAATTCAAGATAGATGGATAGTTATTTAATAGGTTCTAAGGACTATTTCATGGTAGTTTTAAAAAGTACAATGATAAAATTCTTTAAATTCAAAATTTGGACTCTGAATCTTTCAAACTTTTAAACAAAATCAAGATTATAAAAATAAAAAATTGAATTT
>JAITEE010000119.1 GCA_031282205.1 Candidatus Methanovirga aequatorialis
TATTTTTCTAGGTTAATAGAAATTCTCTTAAGTCGTTTTTTCTTAAATTAATATATTATAGTGTTTTTTATATTTTTTAGTTTTTATTGTAATATTTAATGTTTCGTTTTTTTTGCTTGTCCGCTACTTGACATGAAAACATTATTGCGATCATTAATGGGGCTGAAATATTACAGGATAATCTAATTTTTTTCATTTGTTGGTAAATCTTCATAATAAATTGGTTCAGGTTTATTCGCTGCTTTATCATTTATTCTGGGTAATTTTTGAAGCTCTATTTCTTTAAACTTATAGATATCTTTCACTCTTGCGAAACATGCTTTTGCAGTATTCTCAAAGTATTTTTTATATACAAATGCCCTAAAATTTAATAAATGAGTTCTTAATTGTCTTTTTCTCCAAGGTAATCTTTCGTCTTCTTCATCTTCTGCTTCTTTTATGAGTTCTGATAATGATTTACCATGAAACTCAGTATATCTATTTACTGCATCATTATAGCTCTTTCGTCTCGTTTTTTCCCAGTTTTGCATTCTTAATATATCATCTAAAATTCCAACATATTCTTTTTTTCATTACCCTTTTATTTATCCTCCTAATATAATATTTTTTGTATGAGAACTCTAAAAAATGAGATGTGGACAAAAATCTAAATTTTAAAATTAAAAAGCTCTAAAAATGCTTTAATTTAGAAAATAAGAAAATTTTTTCTTAAAAAAAATTAGTTTTGACCACCTCTCAAAATAGTAAAAAAAGGATACATATTTATAGAAATATAGTTTAAATAGATTATATTGGATATTAATATTTTATAAATTGATAAACTTTCAAAGATGAATATAGTTATAGAATTGAAATTTAAATAAAAATAGAAAAATTTAATGAGAATAAAATTGGTGTTCAAATAAAAAATAAGATGTGATAACATGTACTTTGAAGGAGTAATAATTGGATTGATTTCGTTTTTGATTATAGGTGTACTACATCCTGTTGTTATTAAAGGTGAGTACCACTTGGGTAAAAGAATATGGCCCATATTTCTATTGTGTGGCTTGATATTTTTGGCCACTTCATTGTTTTTAGAGGACCTAACTCTTTCAATAGTTTCTGGAGTATTGGGATTTTCATTGTTATGGAGTATTCATGAACTTCATGAACAAGAAGAAAGAGTTAAAAAGGGTTGGTTTCCTTACAATCCCAATAGAAAAAAATAATTAAGTTGTTAAATCGATTGGACAAAGTGTAAGAATTTAGATTAACAGGGGGTTGAGAAACATATTCAACATTCGTGTGATTGATCTTTACATCTCAATTTTAGAAGAAAATCAAAATGAATTAATAGAAATAATAAACTTTATAATCGACTTTAATTCTAACAAAGGGATTGAAAAAGGATTTTTGTTTAAAATAACTGGAAATCAATATACCACCTCCTTTATTAGAGGATTAATTTCCAAAGATATAGTGAGTAGAAGAATTGAACATGAACCATGTTTGTTGGGAGAGATATTGTTCGACATATATGAAGCTCGTGGAGTTAAATATCTAAACAGAGGATTCATGATCAATGGAATGGAATTTGAAGTTATAGATGATCATCTCAATTTATATTTTCTCATTGCAAGACTGTCGTTGGATGATGGAGAAAATAATCTACTAAAAGAGTTTGAAGAAAAAATAAAGAGCGAAAAATCGGATTCCTATGAATTCAATTTCTACTTTTCAAATAGGGAGTTGGGTCTTTTTGAGAAGATTGACACTCGGAATATGAGAGAAATTACTAAATTTAAAGATTTTCTTAAAGCCAACGATTTCCATCTTGAGTGTTATTACGATTATAAGGAATTTACATCTATCTTTAAAAAAGAATTGGAGAGTCTTGCACTTAAAGAGTATAAAAATGTTATTAAAGAACGAAAAAAAGTCATGAACAAACTTGCAAACAGTAACTTAACGGATATTTTTTATAGCTTCGTTGTTCTTGAAAAGTATGGAGAAAAAAGGGTTGTTTCAGAAAAGGAGAAGGAATACATAGATAGATTTTTAACGGAGGAACAGTATTCAATAAATAAATTTAATCAAGAGTTTGGACAAAACAGCTTCCAAGAAACCGTGAAATTCATAATAAATGAAGGAATCGCTAATCCAAATGAAGAAGAGTTTGATAATGTAATGGATAGGTTGGTTGAATATTATGAAGAGAAAGATTTTACAAGAAGGTCAACTGAAAAGTTGGGAGAGTACCTTAAAGATAATGGGATTCTTGAGAACGGATTAAATATAGAGAACTATAAAGCCATGGATTTAGATGAGTTTGGTCTTTTTAATATTTTGAAATTAAGAACTTCCGAGAACATATACCCAATATTGGAATATTTGAAAAAAAAAGAGGATTCAGAACTTAACAACCTTTTAAAAAAGATACATGACGACTTGGATGACGTCTTAGGAAATAGCTATTTACTTTACATAACCTCATTTTTCCATGATCTAAAGCCTGAACTAGAATTATTACGAGACTACTACATTAATTTACTTGATAATGGAGTCATTGACCAATTTTATCATGATGAATGGGAAAACGATGAAATGGATAATATCGATGAAGAGGACTTACTAAAAAAAACTGAACTAAAATCAATAGAAGAAGAATTTATAATATCAACAAACGACTTTTTAGAGGAATGGAATAGCTATTATAAACTTTTTAGAGGCAACATTCTACAAAAAGAAGATAATCTAAAATTCATTGATTTACTGATTTTATCTATGGGTAAGGACAACCTAGGAATGTTAGACAGGAACACGTTGAATCTAAAACTTTTGATTGACCATATTTTGGGTGAGATTGATGAAGTGATAAAGGCCTTAGATGATTTAAAATTTTTAAATGACCATCTGGAGAATCTTAAAGGTAAGGAAATGAAAGAACAGTACGATACCATTAGAAAGTTTATCAACAAATGGAGAAGAAACGTATCATCCTTTAAAAAAACATGTAAAACTCACTTGATGGTTGATTAAACTTTAACTTGTTTGATGGATTTTTAGGATCGTCTATTAAATTATTGGCCAGATTTTTCATTCCCGAAAAGTAAGCCGTCCATGAAAACAACCATTTCTCATCGTTTATATATTTTACTTAACAAGGTGTCTGATTTTCATGAAAATTTCACGACTTTTTTAAAGGTATTTCCCCATAAATAACAATTAATCATGACACTTCATTAAAAGTACAAATCATATGTGAATGATTTTAAATTTAGGGTCTTAAAAATCGAAATATTTAAATACTATTGGGATTATATATTTAATTAGTGATTTAAATGAAAATTCCGTTAAATTCTGATAAAAAAGACCCTATATGGGTATTGTTTGGCAAAGTACTTAAAGTTATCGATTCTAGAACTTTTCAAGAAGAATTAGCTCGAAATGGCTTAAAAAAGATTGAAAGCCACCAAATAATGCTAAAATTGGTATTATTATCAATATTTTTTAAATTAGAGCTGAATAATGTTTATAATCAAGTGAATAGTAAGTCTAAGCTTCGTAAATTTCTTGGTATTGAAGACTTACCACGAATAGAACAAATAAGAGAGATTTATTCAACGTAGTGAGGATAAATACTTGGATATTAGCTTTAAAAACCTTAAATAAGCTCCAATTTCAAAAAATAAGAAATATTAAGACCATAATAATTGATTCAACTTCAATAACATTAGATTTAAAGTTCAGTGGGAAGTTTTTAAGTAAGCAAATGTTGCTTACTAAGACTATAAAAGAGCCTTTTGTGAGTATTGGGCATTATTCAGGTTTTAAAATGACAATTTCAATGGATCAAAAGACTTGTAAACCATTAGCCATATTAATACATGAGGGATCACCGAATGATAGTAAATATTTGATGAAATTTTATTTGAGCTTAAAAAAAAGGAAAATTTTAAGAAAAAGGCAGTTAATTTTGTGTGATAAAGGTTTTTACAGTGCCGAGTCGTGGCCATAATTCTTATTTTCCGTTAATTTTACATATGATGTCGTACAATGTTTATTTAGTTTGTTATTAATTTTTTTTGGTGTTATTTATGGTTTTGGTTAAGTTAGATGTGTTTCAGACTAAATGGATTGTGGGTAATCGTTTTGATGATATTCCAAGTGATCATGTTTCTCGATTTTTGATGAATTTTTAGGAAATTCTCTTGATGAAAAATTAGCTGAAAGACTTATTTATCCCAAAAAAAAAACACTTTTAAACATTCTTATTTATGGTGAAATCAATCGAAATAAGCTCAACAGAAGAAATAGCTGATTTAGTTAAATACCATCATTTTTACCAATTCGTTGCAGATGACATGAGACCATCAGATAGAACTTTAAACAGATTTAAAGAAGAATACGGATTACTTATTCGAATTCGTATTACAATCAACATTAATTATAGCTAAAAATGATGAAATCACTGATTTTGACCATATAGCTATTGATGGAACTATTATAAAAACTAACAACTCTAATTACAACATAACAAAATTAAAAGAGATTGAATTATTTTTAAAGCTCTTGAGTCAGGAAACAACAGAAACTAACAAATATCTAAAAAGTGATGAAAGTAAAAAAATTACGTCGCTCTGCTTATAAGCTTTTAAAAAATAAAAATAAATGCACGACAAGAGAAAATAGAGTTATTAA
>JAITEE010000013.1 GCA_031282205.1 Candidatus Methanovirga aequatorialis
GAAACATTTTTAATCGGAGAATTTGGAAAGTATTTCCATTTTTATGCTAATTCACCCACTCTATCAAAAAATAAACTACTAAAATATATTACTTAAAATATTTTTGTTAAGGACTATAAGATTAGATAAGAAAGTTGGAGATATAAGTGATTCTGTAGTTAAAAGACAGAAAATAGCTAAAACCATTGAGGAACATTTAGATAAAGAAGTTCAACTAAATCAAAAGGGAATTAAAGTTTTAAGTTTGTTCTTTGTTGATAAAGTAGCTAACTATAGAAATTATGATGAGGAAGGTAAACCTAAAAAAGGTCCTTACGCAGAAATTTTTGAAGAGGAGTATAATAGATTAATTAAACTTCCTAAATATAATACTTTAACTGAGGACGTTGATTTAGAGATTCCTGTTAAAAAGATTCATAATGGATATTTTTCTGCGGATAAAACTGGTAAAAATAAAGGACAATTTAAGGACACTAAAGGTAACACTAAAGTTGATGATGACACTTACTCTCTTATTATGAAAGATAAAGAGAAACTTTTAAGTTTTGATTCACCTTTAAGATTTATTTTCTCTCATTCAGCCTTAAGAGAAGGATGGGATAATCCTAATGTTTTTCAGATTTGCACGTTAAATGAAACTAAATCTACTATGAAGAAACGTCAAGAAATTGGAAGAGGTTTAAGATTATGTGTTAATCAAGATGGAGAAAGACTTCACGATAAAACGATAAATACTTTAACGGTTATGGCAAATGAAAGCTATGAAGATTTTGCTAAAACCTTACAAAAAGAAATTGAAGAGGATGCAGGAATTAAATTTGGAATCATTGAAAAAGACACTTTTGCCCATGTTACCATGAGGAGTAGAAAAGGAGATCTACAACCCATTGGAAAACAGGGTTCTATGCAGATATTCAATTTCTTTAAAGAGAAAAAATATATTAATGGAAAAGGTAAAGTTTTAGATGAGCTTAAAATAGCTATTGAAAAAGATGAAGTCGAAGTTCCAGAAAGATTTGAAGAAATTAAGGATTTAATTGTAGAAACTGCCAAAGGAAGAACTAAAAAATTACCTATTAAAGATAGAAGAACAAGAAGGAATATTAAAACCAACAAAAGAGTTTATTTAGATGAGAATTTTAAGGAATTTTGGGATAGAATTAAGCATAAGACTACTTACTCTGTTGATTTTGATACAGACGACCTTGTAAAGAAATGCTCAATTTTAAAAGAAGAGTTGGATGTTCAAACTCCAAAGTTACTCTATACTAAAGCGGGTCTTACTGTTGATGTTAGTGGTGTAGAACCTACTGAAAATGGGACGTATATAGTCCACAGTGAGGAACATGAAATGGCTCTTCCAGATATTATGACTTTTCTTCAAAATGAAACTTATCTTACAAGGAGGACGATAGCTAAAATTCTAATTAAAAGTGATACTTTGAATCAGTTTAAAAAGAATCCTCAAGAATATGTGGAGGAAGTTTTAAGGATAGTATCCCAAGAAATGAATCATATGTTAATAGATGGAATAAAATACACCAAAATTGGTGATTACTACGCTCAAGAATGTTTCCGTACCGAGGAATTATCTGGATATCTTTCAGATTTATTAGTTGAAAGTGAGAAATCGGTTTATGATTATGTTGTTTGTGATAGTGAAGTTGAGGCTAAATTTGCTGGAGATTTAGAGAAAAATCAGAATGTTATTTTATATACTAAATTACCTGGTTGGTTTAAAATTAATACTCCTATTGGAAACTATAATCCTGATTGGGCTGTTTTATTTGGTGTAAACCATGAAAAGAAAATGTACTTCGTTGTTGAAACTAAGGGAGCAATAAATACTAAAAATCTTAGAACCACTGAGTCTGATAAGATCAAATGTGGTAAGAAACATTTCAAGGCTTTAGACCCCGAAATAAGTTTTGATGTTACAAATAATCTTAATAAAATTTTAATGAAGTTGGAAGGTAAATAATAGACTGTAAAGATTTTTTTATCTATTTTAATAGATATAAAAGATGAAATTGGATATTATTATTTTTATCTAAATCTAAAACTTGGATTAATATTAGATAAATATATTTTTGTAAGGTTCATTTATTTAAGTTAGGAAAATTATATGAAGTAAGGATTATATATTTCATTTAGGTGATTTTATCATGATAAATAATTTGGCTACTACTAAGATTTATGATAAATTTCAAACTGTTATTCCAGTTGAAGTAAGGAAGAAATATGATATTGATGGCAGGGATTACTTTATTGAATGGAATATTAATGATAAAGGAAAAATTGAGCTTGATTTTGTAAAAAAATTAAGTTTTGAAGATATGGTTGGTAGATATAAAGCTAAAAAACCCATCGATAGTTTAGAATTAAAAAAACAATTTAGAAAAGGAGAATTTCGATGATTTTTCTTGATGCCAGTTTTTTAATAGCTATTTTTGTTGAAAATGATCAATGGCATAAATTTGCATTAAAAGTACTTCCTAAAATATCTAAAAAGAAAAAATTTATTTCTAAATTAGTAATAGCAGAAACTGTGACTAATTTAACTCATGAACTTGATACTAAGTCCATTAGAGAAATTTATAATAATATTAAAGAAAATTTTGAAGTTATCGATGAGCATGATTATTATGATGAAGCTATGAAAATTTTTATTAAATATGATGGTGTTTTATCTTTTTTTGATTCAATGTATATCAATATTATGGAAAAGAATGAGATTTATGAGATTGCTTCGTTTGATGAGCATTTTGACAATAAAGACAAATTAACAAGAGTGTATTAATTATAGTCCTTTTGAAAAAGTTCTTAAATAATAAATTTTAAAAGGAATTCTTGAGCTAACGTGTCTGATTGTGTGAATTTTATCGAAAAAAAACTTCAAAATGCCTTTTTAGATAATCTACATCTTCAACATAATCAACAGATAATTGATCTTTTATAGAGTACCAAACTCTTTCAATTGGATTTAAATCTGATGCATACTTTGGTAAATATATAAGATTAATAATTTAACAGTTCAAAGATAGTTTTTGTTAAAAATAGCCCGATGAATTTTCGCATTATCTAAAATCAAAATTATTTCTTTCTGTGATTCCATTTCTTTAACCCATTTTTCTTTCTCTAATTCTTGAATTAAAGATTTAGCTAATTGAATTTCCTTTTGATTCCTTTCTCTTTTATCATATTCTCTTTTTAAAATTTTTCCATCAGATATTTCTTTTTTAGTTATATTTTTAATAACAGCATTGTGTAAACTGTGTAAAAAGTTTCAAAAAGATAATTAATAGTCGTTTTCCATTTGTGTTAACTTATTTCTAATTTTATCCATTTTATTTTCAGTCAAATAAACTTATAATAATCTTTATCATAATATTTAAGAGTTTCATAATGACTTAAAACATTTTTTTTGAGAGTTATAATATTTATATCAAAAGTAATTGCAAATTATATTCTGTATTTTCATTATTTAAATTAATTTTGCGAGTTTCACACAAAAATGTCATCATATCTAAAATGTTTTTTGAAGTTTCTCTAAATTGTAAGAATGCTTCTTCCATTTGGAGAAAAGCTTCCAAATGCACTAATTTTTAATCTATCAGGATTTCTAATAATTATATTTTTTCTTAATTCAGGCTTAAACCAAAGTTTTTCCAGAATTACAACGATTTTTGATATCCTGTTTGGTCTAAAAAAACTAAAATATCTATTATCTAAATTTACAGGAGGGAGTTTTTTTTTAACAATTCTTCGGCTATTATCTGGTCTTTTGGAATAATATTTGATAAGGTTTACTATAATGAAAACCTAAGGATTTTAAAACGACTGATTGTTGACTTATGCTGTATTCAATGTTAAATTCATCTTTTAGTATTTTAGATACTTTTTTTTGTTGTCAATATAATTTTCTTTTTCAAGAATCTTATTGAATTTTTCTTTGTCCTCTGGAGATAGTTTCGAAGGTCGACCTCCATATAAAATATTTAGGATATAAACCATCATATCCTTCTTCATTCCATTTATCAAGCCAGTTATGACCTGTTGGCAGCGTTATTCCACATTTTTTACACGCAACATCAATTTTTTTCCCTTTATATAAATATCTTATAAAATAAAAGCTTTCTCAATACACTCGCTTCTTTTTCCAATTTATTAATATATTTATTTAATTTTTTTCCATTAATAATGCTTATGTACTTCTTTTTATATTTTTCCAACCATATTCATACCTCAATAATTATATAAAGATATGAATCTCATTATCTAAATACTTTTCCATAATCACTATATTAAATAAATACAGCTATATTGAAGAATTTCCTAAAACTGGCAATGCTGTCAAGCTAATATTTATATTACTTTGAATACAAATTTTTGTATTGATTTAGGGTGTAAAAAAGTTGGAGTTTTTCATAAAAATCAACACTTACTTATAAAAGAAAACGTCAAAAATTGAAAAAATTCCACAAAATTTTACAGTCTCATCAATACAAACACATTAACTTGACAGCATTGCTAAAACTGGTAAAAGAGTAAGACCTAAAAAACCTAAACAAACGCCTTTAGATAAATTAAAGTATGCGCAGATAATTAAAAAGAGAAATGGTAATATAGTGACTTGTATATTTTATAATTTTATTTTTTCTTTATTTTTATAGCAAACTATTTATATAACATCTTCTAAACGCAATTTTAATAATTAAACATATAAATAAAAACTAAAAATATAAGAAATACTATATATAGTGATTTGTATATTTTATAATTTTATTTTTTTCTTATTTTTATAGTAAATTATTTGAATAAAATATTATAGATATTTATAATTGCTATACGAATTATTGGCATAATTTAATCAAAAATAAGTGAAATTAAGAATTTATGATGACTCAAATGTTTAAATAATTATATAAAAAATTTAATGTAATTTTTAACTATTAAATATATAAATAAAAAACTAAAAAATATAAGAAACACTATATAAAAGCTTTTAATAATACAAATGAGGATGAACATCACTACCTACATCAAATATAGCATTTTGAAAAGACTCAGAAATAAGCATCAATGTCCATGATTCATCACCACTAACCATTAGATTTAATCCTAACACAAGCATGATCAATAGCAAAATGACGCCTAAAACAAACAAAAATACCGATTTGGTTCATATTCACTGATTTATTCAAATTAAGACCTATCTCCATCATATAATCTCAAATCATCTTTCTAACTTCTTTAAGAATATCTTTAGCATAAATTGTGGAAAATATTATTCCCAAGATATTGACTATGCCAAAGGTTATGAAACGATCTGTTAAGGCGATAGTTCCTGCTAATGTTTGAGGAACACTAAAAAGTGAAAAAAGAGCTATTTGAGATAATTCAATTGAACCTACACCTCCAGGTATAAGCGAAATAACTCCTATCATATTTGATAATAAATACAAAATGATAATAATCACAAAACTTAATTCAAAGTTAAATGCATTGAATAAGACATATAAACGAAAACATTCAAATAACCATGAAATTAAAGATAAAATTAAGAGAATAATAGAATTTTTGAAGCTATTAAAATATATGGAATGTTGAACCATGTTTTTAATTCCATTTTGAACATTTAGTGCATATTTTTCTATTTTTACACTATTAAACCTTAGTTTAATAAGTATTTTACAAATTTTATCAAGAATCCATAATCCTGCTTCCTGTCTCCAGTTTAATAAGTAGATAAATAAAACCACAATCGTGTTTAGTATCCCTCCTATTAGTGGAATTAGAGTGTATGGTTGAGGAACAAAAAACGTAGACCCTAATAATAAACAGCTTGTTACAGTTAAATCGAAGAATCTTTCTGTAATAGCTGCAGATAAACCTTTTGAAATTGGTATCTTATTGATTTCAACACCAGCCATACCACTTAAAACTTCTCCTCCAGCTTTCATAGGAGTAAAATTCCCTGCAAATAAACTAATTGTTTTGACAATGAAGTTATCTTTGATATTGTATGTTTGGTTTATAATAAATCCCCATCTTAATGCTCTAAGACAAATAATGAATATATGAATGAAACATGCGAAAATAATATAATAGATATTTGCTTCCTGCAAATCTTTTATTATTTCATAGGGATTAATCCATAAAATTAACAATATTATTAGAATAACTCCTATTACAAGAAAATATTTCTTTTTCATTGCATTTCCTTTTTATTTTAAAATTAAATGTTTATTATTGAATTAATTATTATTTTGATATTAATTAGAACCAGGAAAACGAACAAATTTAAACTGTGTCTTGTAGTTAAGATTCCTCTAATAACAATATCACAAGTATTCCTCCAGTCAGGAAACAACCTGGATTAGTTATTAAATCGGATTTCTTTATTTCTTCTCTGTAAATTTCTGGAAGTCCATAAACAGCGTTTGATGGTGATGTATGATCCAATCCATACCACCTCTCATAGACTGAAAAATCTCGAAATCTGTAATCTCCACTTAAATCAATAACTTAGATCTAACCTCAAGGAGCTATGGAACTACTTCCATTGACGCTCCATGAGGAGTTGCTGTAAAAACAACATCGGCGTCCATTGAATAGGTTTTAAATCACTGAAACTAAGTTCTAATCCTCTTAAATGTGGATGAATTCTCCTCATGTATATCCACTTCCGCCAACAATAGTGTTATGACAATTTAAATTTCATGATACTTTTATATGACGAAGATTTCTATAAGCCCAACATTTCAGAATTTTTAAATTTTTTAATTATGCTTTAAATTTAAAATAAATAATTTTTAATAAATATTGAATTTCATTAATATTAATAAAAATTAAGTTAATAAAAATTCTCATTATTATAGTTTAATATATATTTTTTTACGATGTAAAACTGCAGCGATTACCATATAAAATAATACAAACAATAACCCAAATAAGATTTGTTCACACATAGGACCTAAAAATGGAATATCATAAGAGAAAATATACTCATATAAAGAAATTAAACTTCCATCACTACATGGAATCATAACATAACACTCTATTAAAACCATTACAATCATTGACAAAATATAAATAAACAATGCATTACGACCTAATGGTAAGGTTATAAGTAAAATACTTTTTATTTTCTTAATATCCAAATAAAAATATAAAATAGAAAATATTAATGTTCCTAAACCTGCTGTTATTAAAATAAAGCTGGATGTCCATAATTGTTTAACCAATGGAATCCAATAAGATAATATAAACCCTATTAATAATGCTAAAATTCCTGCTATAAAAAGTTGTAATAATGTTTTATTATTTTCTCCATTATTTTGTAAAGTTCGACCTAAAGTTAATCCTAAAAGTAAAAGTACTGTTGATGGAATTAGTGCTAATATTCCTTCAGGATCGAAATTTGAATTGAGTATATGGTTTGAACCAAAAGTTTGCACATCAATCCATCCCATTATATTCATAAAGTGATCAGACGTTCCTGGTTGAGCATGTGAAATTTTCACATATAGAAATATAATACTATTAACCAAAATTAAAATGCTTGCAACTAATAAAATCCATCTTGATTTATTTTTAGCAAAAGGAGCTGCAAAAAGTGAAGATAATGCAATAAGTTGCAAAACTCCAGGAATTCTTACATTTAAACTTGTAGGATCCCAGATCCAATTAATGAAAACACCCAATACAAATAAAATGATTATCCGTGAAATAAAATGACTCCATTGTTGCTTTAAAGATTTGTTCTTTTTATTTGCAAAAGCAAAAGCCATTGAAATCCCACCAATAAAAAGAAAAAATGGAAATACTAAATCTCCAAAATATAATCCTTCCCATTCCGCATGATGTAAAAAATAAGGTATTGCATCGGCTGATGCAGTAATATTCACAAAAATCATTGCTGCAACAGTAATGCCACGAAAAACGTCTAAAGAGAGAATTCTATTTCTTCTTTTTAATTCCGTCATAATAAGATTCCAAGAAATTATAATTTGAAAACTCTTAAAGCAGTGTTATCTAAGGTATGATGATCATTTCTTTCATCAACAGTTATTAAAATAGTCTGAGTATTATTGATAATGTTCAATGGAATTTTAACCGATGTTAATGTATCTTTTGTCTCAATCTCTAATTTTTGAGAAGAAACAACATTATCAGATGATTTAAATAAATAGTTTGCAACACCTTGAGTAGCATTAATATCTAATCTTCTATAGTCACTCCCATCATATAAACACAAGTAAAATATGTAGTTATAATTAGTATTAAAATTAGCAGATTTTAACACAGCATATAAATTTTCATTATCCCTCACTAAACCAACAGAGTCTAACTCATCATGATTCAAGTCTCTTGAATTATTAAAAGATATTTTTTGATATCTTCCATGATTATGATTGATTTTCGAATGATGAATACTTTCTCCCTTTAAATCTTTAAATGATGATTTAGGCATCCCCTTATCTAATGAATATTTCTCTTCTCTTTGAACATTTATCACAGGATAAAATGCAAAATATTCATCTTTTCTAACAAATGATTGTAAATAATTTTTTGTTGCAAAAGTTTGAGTTTTATGAGAATTAATAGCTTGTAGCTTTAATTCTTCATCATCATTGTGCAAGAATAATCCTAACCAAGTTGCATCTAATTCATCATATTCCTCAGGAGGCAGTAATTGATCTTCTGGACTGTACATACTAGGATTCGGCCAGAGCCCTTTATGTACTAAATAATGGTAATTTGAACCAGCATATCCTCTTCCAACTGTAACATATCTCACAAAAGCATTAGTAGCCCAATGATCAATGTGATCATCACCTTCATCAGGGGTTAATATTATGCTTGGATTGAAATCATCAAATATTTGGTTTAAATTTTTAACAACATTTACACCACAATAAGGAGCATTTCTCTCAAAAGTGAAATTGTATGGAGAGTGATTATTCTGATTAGAGCCATATGTTTGTTTAAGGAGATTGTCATAATCCCAGTTATTCAAAAACAACTTTTTCATGCCCTGATCTGGATATCCTAAAAAAATCGTGTTATTTTCACTCAATCCTATTTTACTTAGTGCAGTTAGTGCTTCACCATGCCTCAACTCACCAATATTTCCTTTAAAATCTGTAATATTATTGCTTCTTAGATATAAATTTAAATAATTCTGGTCAAGTGCATCCCCTACAGTCATGAACACTACTCTAATATCCGCATTTTTCCTTAAAGCCTCGCGTATGATCCCAGAATTAGCTAAAACATCATCATCAGGATGAGGAGCGAAAACAATAATCCTATCAGAGGATTTAATTTCAGAAAGAGTTTCATTAAACTTTTCAACGCTTGCATTACCTATATTTCCAGCGAATAATGCAACTGATGCACAAATGAGTGCAATTACTATAATTGAAAAAAAAATAACTGATTTGCTCATAATAATCAATTAACCATAATTTAGAACTTCTATTAACCTCAAGGAGATTGTTGCACAATTATTTTAACCATATTTAAATCTTCTTTTAGTCAACTTAAAATTTTTATACTTTATTTAAATATCTTTATTGATTACAACAATAACGAGAGTCTCTATAAACTCACCATTCCAAAACTTTTAGAATTTAAAAAACAAAACATAAACTCAATAATTTTTCATAAAGACAAACTTTACCAAAATCATTATAATAGATTCTATGAAGATCAATTTTAGAAACTTTACATTTATTTTAAATCGTTCTCACATATAAATGTTTCGGTTTACCGAGGGTGTAAAGTTTTGTGGAGTTTTTCTTTATATTACTCCATTTTCCATGAACAGAGCTAAATACTCAAGTAAACCATCATCTGTCTTGAATTTCCTTCTGGTTTCTGATTTTTTAGTTGTACTATAATTTTGCTCTGCTTGTATTTGATGTTCTGGTATTTGATGTTCTGGTATTTGATGTTCTGGTATTTGATGTTCTGGTATTTGATGTTCTGGTATTTGATGTTCTGGTATTTGATGTTCTGGTATTTGATGTTC
>JAITEE010000099.1 GCA_031282205.1 Candidatus Methanovirga aequatorialis
GATCCACACCTATTTAAAGATTATCAAAACATCCATATACTATTTAGATTGAAATAATGTCGAATGTAAAAATCCACAAAAAATATTAGTCTATCATGTGAATTTTTTACAGTGTCAAATTTTAATAAATCAAATTTTAAAAAAAAGCAAAAAACAAGTTTTTTTTTATGCTATCTCCAGTGCTAACAGAAAACAAATTTCTGTTTCTTTAATTTAAAACCTCAATGAAATTAAAAAAAATCAAGTTTTAATAGACTCTAGTTTACTCAATATTTCCCAAACTAACGTTCTCGCATGAACGGGAATATTTGGATCGTTACTTATATTATCCAATATTAAAATTACCTCACTTACGCGTACAGTTAAATCTTTATCACCTTTATCTAAAATCTTATTGGATTCATCTGCTGCTCTTCTTATATTTCTTGGAACGGTCGTATTCTCCATTATATGTTTTAATATTCCAGAAACATCATTTAAAATATCCTCTACCATTTGTATTTCCTCCAATATCTACATGTTCTATCAAAGAATTTGATCGTGTGTTGATTTTTATTTAACATGACCTTAAATATTAAAAATTTAAAAAAAATAGACTCTCAAAATTTTATATTAAGTTATATAATCAATTAATCAAACAATAAGAATTCATATTTAAACATAAAACATGAATATTACATTTCATTTTTAAACTTTATTACATATAAATTTTGTGGTGAATTAAAATAAAATCCAAAGTTTTATATGTTGGTACACCACATACTGTATATAGCATACATTAAATTTAACTGTCACTAAATGCCACTTTAATAAATCAGTGATAAAATCTCCTAATTTTACCAATTTTATATGGGACTCAAATGGCTTTTATTTGCTCAAATTGTAATAAACTTTTAAATAAAGTAGTATCCTATAGAAGAGAATATTACGTCTGTAAATTTTGTGGCCATATTATTGAAAACTCTGCTATTTATTCTTCTCTTGATAAAAACCTTGTTAAGCTATTATCTTATGAGAATAATATAGAATCAGACAAAACAAGCTATGAAGAATCCCCCATTAAATGGTTCCTAGATAGTACCATTAACCACCTTAAGAACTATGAAAGTCTTGAATTTAGTGTTGTTGAAGATTTTATTGATGTCGTCCTTGGATCGAATAATGTCTTCATAGAAGGTTTTGGACGTTCTGGATTAGTAGGAAGAGGTTTTATTATGAAATTAACCAAATTAGGTCTAAAATCATTTGCCTACTGTGAAATCTCATCTCCACCTATTAAAAGAGACGACTGTTTAATCGCACTATCTGGATCTGGTAAAACTAAAAAAATATTAGAAAGTGTTAAAGAGGCTAAAAAAAGAGGGTGTAAAACTCTATCACTAACCAATAACGCCAACTCTCCATTAGCTAAATTATCCGACATTATTTTAATTATTGATGGAGAAGAGCCCTTTATAACAGCTGAACTTGAAGAAAGGTTAATCACGGGGGAATATATTAAAATAGCGCCTATGGGTACTTTGTTTGAATTGACATCGATGATTATATTAGACGGTCTTATAGGAGAACTTGCTCTAAGATTAAATAAAAATGAACATGAAAAAGATGAAGAATTTAATTATAATGATTTTGGTAAAGTTTGCCAATTATAAAATATCAAATATAATCTATTTAAATTTAATTTAGAGAATTTTTATAAGAAATAATTAGATTAATAATTGATAAACATTACCATTATCACTATAAATAATTCCATGACCTCTAAAATAATGAAACCACACCATATTATTTCCATTAAAAAGTTACAAGACCACTGATATACATGATTCAAAGACACCTGTTTAGTATTCAACCCAGTTCTCTTTAAGTTTTTTTCCAATTTTAATTCGTTTTTTTCTTTATATCCTGGGATTGTTCTTTCTACTTCCTTTCAAAATCTTTTTAAATGATTATGTTCTTGGGAAAAAAAATTAAATCCTAAACCACGACCCATCGTTTAAAATTTTTCTATTTAGAAGTCAGATTTTTTATCCTTATGAATTAGATATTAGGTTTTTAATCTTAATCTTTTAATTAAAAAATTCTTATCTAAAGATAGTAGGAATGATGCTGCCTTTGGACCTTTTTTTTGCCCAAGAACAACTTTATAAATAACTTGAAATGCTTTTTGAGGTTTTAATTCATGTTCATGAATTATTTTATACATCTCATCATGGAGTTCTGTAGCTTCATTAAAATCATTGTTTTCAATAAGAACAGCTAAATTTCTGAGGAACATCTTTTCATTATCATTTAATTCTAATTTTGGGATTTTTTTGGAAACCTTAAATTTAACAAAACTTGGACCATAATCATCCAACCAGTTGATTACATTTTCCAATCTTTTTTCGAAGTCGATGAGTTCTTTTTCATCCAAATCTTTAAATTCTTTATCTTTAAAACTTTTACTTAACTGAGAGTTTTTCTTTAGAATCTCAAAAACCTTTTCTAAATTTCTTCCAGCAATTTGATATGCCACAGTTAAAAATCTATAAGGTGGTCTAAATGGAAGTCCACTTTCATTGGATATTTTAGATATTTCATATATCTTCTTGAACTTTTTTCCTTCTTTTTCTGATGAAGATTGCTCTTCGTTATAGTAAACCTTTTCAACCTTATCAAATTGTTCTATAAAATCCAAAAAGTGCATTTTAGGTGAAAAATCCTTATGTTTCATTGGTTTACTTCTAAATATAAAGTAATTAAGGCTTTCAGGAGGTCCTATTGACAACCATTGTTTTGGTGTGAAGAATATCCCCTTAGATTTGGACATAGCGTCACCATCCAAAGTAATCCATTCATAAGGTA
Source organism: Candidatus Methanovirga aequatorialis (assembly GCA_031282205.1). GTDB lineage: Archaea > Methanobacteriota > Methanobacteria > Methanobacteriales > Methanobacteriaceae > Methanovirga > Methanovirga aequatorialis. The sequence continues at coordinate 2,848 of JAITEE010000099.1, forward strand.
CTGGATATGGGGCAGGATAGTTGAAAATCTCTTTTGAAATTATTTTACTCACATCATAAGAACCACCATCGGTTGCATGATCTTTTCCAAATGGTTCACAAGTAACATTAAAAATTTTCCATCTTGCAGCCCACTCAACTCTCCATGTAAGCTTACCATTACCTAATTTAATATCCACCTCATCTTCATATCCACAGTCACATCTATATGAAACCATATCTCCATTGTGATCGTAGCTGTAGGTAGTGTTTACTCTACCACATTTCTCACATATAGGATTGTAAGGTAACCAATCATCATTTAAGGGTTGTTTTCTATATCGATTAAAAATTTTTCTAATTTTTCCACTGCTATCCAAAGCAGTTCTTATATATTCGTTATATAATCCTTTTTTATAGGTTTCAAATAATGAATAATGGGTCAATTCAATTCCATAATCATTTAAAATGTCAAAAAGTGGTTTTTCAAAGTGTTCTACGAAATTACTATCAATTCCATCTGGAGATGGGATATTATAGTATGGAACTCCAAGATACTTCTTAAATTCAGAAAGTAAAGGATATGGAACTTTTCTAAGAGGATCATAATCATCAGCCATCCAAATAGTTTCACAATCTTGTCCCATTTCTCTTAATTTCTTTCCAACAGCGTTTGCTATGAAAATATCACAGGAATTTCCTATATGTATAGATCCTGATATAGATGTACCACTTGCAATAACATATTTTTCAACATCAACTTCATTTAAATCGTTGGCTATTTTCTCAATCCAATGTTCCATTACATCACCATAATAATAAATCGTCCTATCTGTTTTTTAAATCATGACTTTTTTTTCTATCTAATAACTTACTCCTAACCTCAAATCATGACCCCATTCTCTCTAATAACTTACTTTTAACCTCTTTAGCCATCTCCATTGTAGAAGAATTACCACCCATATCTGGTGTTAAACGTTTACCTTCTTTTAAAACATCAAAAATTGCACTATTTAATAATCTAGCACTTTTTTGCTCATCTAAATAGTTTAACATCATAACAGCTGAAAGTAACATCGCCGTTGGATTTGCTAAACCTTTACCTGCGATATCTGGTGCAGAACCATGTACTGGTTCAAATAAGGCATTGTTTTTACCTATGTTACCAGAAGGAATTAATCCCAGTCCCCCTACAAGACCTGCTCCTTCATCAGATAATATATCTCCAAATAAATTGGTAGTCACGATAACATCAAAACTTTGAGGTCTTGTTAAAAGATACATAGCCGTTGCATCAACGTAATAATCCTCAGCTTCAATATCTGGATATTCAGCAGCCATTTCATAGAAAGTTTTTTTAAATAATCCATCTGTCTTTTTCAAGACGTTGGCTTTGTGAACAGCAGTCACTTTTTTTTTATTGTTATCCTTTGCATACTTAAAAGCAAATTCACATATTCTCTCACTTGCTTCCTTTGTAATTATTCTTTTAGCTATTGCACCATCTTCAGTGTATTCCTCTTCACCAACGTACATTCCTTCGGTATTTTCACGAACAATTATGAAGTCAAGATCTTTAAATAAACTGTCAGTTCCAGGATAGGATTTAACAGGTCTAAGATTCACAAATAAGTCCATGATTTGTCTGAGTTTAACAATAACATCCGCAGCTGTCTCACCTGCAGCACCAAATAAGCAAACATCAGAATTTTTTACAAGATCTATAGTTTCATCTAAAAGTGCGACTCCATTCTTTTTAAAACATTCATCACCAGCTTTCCCATATTCATAACTTAAATCTAAATCTAAACCATCTAAAACTTCCAAAGTTGATGACATTACTTCTTTTCCTATTCCATCACCAGGAATTATAGCTATATTATACATTTTAACACTCGAAATATCATTATTGATAATAAATCATGATTACAATCGCATAGAATAGTCAATTAAGATTATTTAGGTCTTTTCCCTTGAGGTATTCAATTAATCCACCCTTCTCAAGGATGTTTAGCATGAATGAAGGTAATTTCTTAAATTCATGTCTACTTCCATCTTCCTTAATGATCAAACCATTTTTTATGTCTATTTCTATCTCGTCTCCTTGATTTAGAAATTTAGTAATTCCTGGTGCTTCAAGAAGGGGTATTCCAATGTTTGTACTATTCCTATAAAATATTCTTGCAAAAGATTCGGCTATTATAGTTCCAATTCCTGCACCTTGAATAGCTATTGGGGCATGTTCTCTCGAAGAACCACAACCAAAGTTCTTGCCTCCAACAATTATGTCTCCTTTATTTACTTTCTTATAGAATTCAGAATCTATCCCCTCCATACAATGTTTACTTAATATTTCTTGGTCTGTATGAATTAAGTATCGACCAGGGAGAATAATATCTGTATCAATATCATCTCCAAACTTCCAAACTTTTCCCTTCATATAATTTCTCCTTAAATATTTTATTATACTGGTGGTTATTCTGGAATTGAAATCCTACCCTTAATAGCTGAGATAGCTGCCACTGCAGGAGAAGAAAGATAAACTTCACCATCAGGACTACCTTGTCTTCCTTTAAAATTTCTATTAGACGTAGAAAGACTCACTTCTCCAGGACCAATTAATCCAACATGACCACCAAGACAAGGCCCACAACAAGGATTACAAACTAAAGCACCAGAATCAACAAATATCTTCATAAGACCTTCATCTAAAGCCTTAGTGTAAATTTCTTTTGAAGCAGGAATGACCAACATTCTAACTCCATTAACAATTTTATTACCTTTTAATATCTTAGCAGCTACTCTTAAATCTTCTATTCTTCCATTGGTACATGAACCAAGAAAAACTTGATCTATTTCACCATCAACTTCACTTACAGGTTTCACGTTATCCACATTGTGAGGACAAGCCACCTGTGGTTCTAAATCATTGACATCTATTTGGACTTCTTCAAGTGAAGATGCATCAAAATCTGTCTTAAATAATTTAAAATCCCTATTAACACGATTTTTTAAGTATTTTAAAGTTTTTTCATCTGGTTCTACAAGACCTGTTTTTCCCCCCATTTCAATCGCCATATTACAAAGAACCATTCTATCTGAAACTGTCATATTTCTTACAGTTTCTCCACCAAACTCACATGCTTTATAACTTGCTCCATCGGATCCAACCTTACCAATTATATTTAAAATGACATCCTTTCCATAAACATTACTCTTTAATTCTCCTTCTATATTAAAACGGATAGTTTCAGGAACTTTAAACCAAAGTTTACCAGTTGCAAACACCATTGCCATGTCTGTTGAACCTATACCAGTTGAAAATGCTCCTAAAGCTCCATGAGTACATGTATGAGAATCTGCACCAACGATAATTTCCCCAGGTACAACGTGACCTAACTCTGGTAGTATCTGATGACAAATACCTCCTTGACCTACATCATAAAAATTTTTTATTCTTTGTTCTTTTACAAACTTTCTCATAGCCATGTGATTGTCTGCAGCTTCCAATGAATCAGCGGGAATTTGATGATCAAACGGAATTACAATTTTATCTGAATCCCACACTTCATCACCGATTTCATAAAATGATTTAAGAGAAAGGGGGCCAGTCAAGTCATGGACCATTGCAACGTCTACATTGGCAATCACTATATCACCACTTTTTACATCGTCACCAGTAGAATTCGAAAATATTTTTTCAGACATAGTTTTAGACATGTTTTCTTCTCCATTTATTCTTCTATCCAATAATTATTATATTCAGAATATAGTGTTTTGTAAAATTATTTATATTGATCTAATATTTTTTTAATTTAAGATTTGGAATTTTACCATGATAATTTTTATTAAAAGTTCATTTTAAATTTAATTTAAATTAGTAAT
>JAITEE010000138.1 GCA_031282205.1 Candidatus Methanovirga aequatorialis
TTTCACATAAAGGAAAATATCAATCTTTAATACTGCAATCAAGATACATTTCATCTTCTTTGATTATTATTGGATCAAATTCGTTAACTATATAAGGCTGTAAAGACAAATTGTTTGTAAGTGTGGGTTTAATTGTTATCATACTAATATTTATTGATCCACACCTATTTAAAGATTATCAACACATCCATATACTATTTAGATTGAAATAATGTCGAATGTAAAAATCCACAAAAAATCTTAGTCTATCATGTGAATTTTTTACAATGTCTAATTAATGGGAACAGCCCTTCATTTTTTATATCTTTATTAATGAGGTGGTCCCAAAACTTTATTTGTGTTGAGTGATATATTATATGTCATTTGAAGAGGTTGATGATGAGCTTTGGGAAAGAATTATTGAATTATATGCCTAGACAAAACCTAAAACTGGAAGACCAAGAGCTGATTTAAGAAAAAACTTTTAATGGAATCCTATATGCTTTTTACTGGTTGTAGGTGGTCTGAAGTTCCTAAAATATATTGATCCAAATCCACAGCAACATAGTTATGAAAATGAATAAAATAGATTTTATCATTGTCTTTTGTAGTATACAAAAGATTATTCCTGCTAAAAAGGGGTTTGATAGGTTTATGATGATAATGTTTCTTTAGAATTAATTAAAGATCCTGATACTGGAGAGGATATGCTAATATCATTAATTCATACAAAAATTTCACCTAATGAATCTGTGATTAAGTTAGATAAAATAGATGACTTGACTTTAGATATTGAAACTTAAGAAATAATGGAAAAGTTTTTATTGGATGTGAAATTTCTATGAATTTTTGTTGGAGAGGTTATCATGATTTAGCATGTGAATTAGCTGATAATGATAGTTCTGCTAAAAAAAGAACATCTATTAATAGGTCTTATTATTCTGCATATTGTGTTGCGAGAGATTTTTTAATTGAAAATAAAATTATTTAAATAAGGAAAATAAAAAAATCATAAATAGTAGAAGTTCTAAAGCTCATAACGAAGTTAAAAAGGTATTTAATAAATTTCATGAAATTCATAGTCAGGGAAATGAAAAAATAGGGAAAAAAATTTATAAAAACTTAGATAGACTTAGAATGAAAAGAAATGCTGTGGATTATGAAAAAAAATTAATAATTTGGAATATGAAGCTAATGCTTGTATTAGCTATTCAAAATATGTTTTAGATAATTTAAACAATTTTTTATTGTATTTTGGTAGGAGAGAGGAACCCAAAGCTAATAAAAAATAAGAGGATAAAAAAAAATGATTAAAGTTAAATTAAGTATGATTATTGGAATAGTAGCTATTACTACAGAATTAATTAATCTATATACAAATGTTAGCAATTTATCATATAATATTCCTTTCATGACTATTAGTGTGACTATTTTATCAATTGCATTAGGTATTGTAGCAATATATCTAACAAACATTGATAGAAAAATAGCAGGATTAGAATATATATTAGCTGGAATAGCCCCTGTTGTTTCAACTACTGGCTTAAGTTATGCAGGACTTTTAATATTCGCAATTGCGGGCATATTATGTTTATTGAAAGATTTTCATATAGGTGATTTGAATGGAGAATAAATTAAAGTTAATTCCTGTTATCAGCATAATTTTAATTATTATTGTCCCAATAATAGGATATCAAGCAACAAATTTTATTAGGGCTGAAGAATTACAAGAATCTAAAAATGCAATTAGTATAACCGATTTAAAATTCATAAAAGAAATTAAAAATTATGGGTATGGGTTTAGTTCTACTTATTATGTTGTAACTGGATTTTTTAAATCCACAAAACAATTTTCATCTTCTGATTTATCTGGTGAAGTAGCATTTTATGATGAAAATAATATAAATTTAGGTACTGATTCAATAAATATTTTTTATAAGGATATACATTCTAATGAACAGTATCAAATATTAACAAATCAAACAGCAGGTGGTAAAGCTGTAAAAGCAAAATTTACTATTAAAAAGAAGAATAAACATGAATTAAATAAAGAAGATATTATTTTTGAACAAGAATTGCCTGTACAAATCATGCAAACTAGTTCATAAATTACTTATATTAATCATACTTTTATTCAAACATAGTATCGAGAGGTGGTCAAAACTAATTTTTTTAAAAAAAATTTTCTTATTTTCTAAATTAAAGCATTTTTAGAGCTTTTTAATTTTAAAATTTAGACTTTTGTCCACCTCTCGTATCACTAAAAAAAGTAAGGGAGGTTCAAGGGAATATGAACAATGATGATACTACTGATGTTGAGATGACCAACAATAATAACATTAATACTAATATTTTAATCAATTTTATTAATGAGAAATTTAAAAATCAAAATAAAAGTTTTGATAGGATTGATGAAAAATTTGATCAAATTGATAAGGATTTTAAAGAACTAAAAGAGGATAATAAAGAATTGAAAGCAGATATTGATAACATTAAAGATAATCATCTTAAACATATTAATGAGAATTTGATTAAAATAGAAAGAGACCAACACTGGATACGGATACTAATGGTAGGTGTGTTAGTATCAATTGTGGGGATGATACTCAAACAAATATTCTTCCCATAAAAAAAATATTGAGAAAATGTAAACTAATGAATATTTTCGATAAAATTGCAGAATATACCACTAAAAGGGAAGGAGGAAATAAACAAGAAACAAAAGAACATATAACACCCCTGGAAGAAAAATTATCACAAATAAAAGAAAATGATAAAGTAAAAATAATAAAAAATAATAAACATATTAGAAACACACAAGTTTAGATGTTGACCCTTTAAAATACTGATATATTTATATATTAGTTTATCCATAATATGATAATACGAGTATAAAAAGGTGATTATATTATGGGTAAACGTGGCCCTAAACTTAGTTTTACATACGTTTCTTGTACCAAACAAAGACTGTGAAGATTATTGGAAAAATTGAAAATGAGAATGTGATTAGTAATGGATACTTATCAAAGCAAAAAACGGAACTGTTCATAAATACTACTGCAAAACCTGTTCTAAAAGTCGTATCCAATGCAAATACAATCTTACATGATTCAAGAACTAACGAAGAAACTGCTTTTTTAGCTTTAAAAATGATTCTAAAAGGCATGAATCTTAGATCATACAGCCGAAATCTTAGATATTAAACTAGACACTGCCCACAGATGGTTAAAAATATCTACTGAGCATAGTAAAGAAGTTAACAAAGTATTAATGAAAAATTTGAATGTAGATAAAGTGGAACTTGATGAACTTTGGACTTTTGTTAAAAAAAAACATTCCCAAGCATGGATTACGAATCAAAAGAATGAAAGATGGATTATGGTTAAGCTTTGCACCACAGCATAAACTGATTTTAGCATCATATCTCAGGTATGACCCAAAAATCAGCTAATAAAAGTGATAAAAGAAACAAGTGATAGAATTAATGAAATTAATCTCCCATTATTTGCTTACAGACGGCAGATCATTGTATAAAAAAAACATTATTAAATAAATACAGTTATACTAAAGAATTCCCTAAAACTGGTAAAAGAGGAAGACCTAAAAAACCTAAACAAAAACCGTTAGATAAACTATGAGCGAGAAAATCTGAATTTAAGACAAGAAAACAAAATATTAGCAAGAAAAACATTATCTTACTTTAAAAAAAGGATGAATGGCTACAATATCATGCTACACTAAAAATGGCAGACCACAACTTTTCAAGACCTCATTTTTCATTAAGAAAAGAGAGTTTTTCTCTATTTAGTAGGGTCATGGTTAAATAATTAACCGCAGTTCAACTGGAGACAAATTTCTTTCTACCTACAAAAATTATCCTGGGCCGTATTTGATCACTTGATTAAAAAAACGGTGATCATTTTTAAACCTTTCAGTCTTCTCCAAATTCTAAATTTCTCAGTTTAAGTAGTCTTGTTGCTGTTTTTAAATCATTGTTGCCATTTTGAAGTGCTTCAATAGCTGTCTTCTTAGATACATTAAATGTTTTAGAAAGTAATTCAACATTCTCTTTTGTGTCATCTTCCTTTTTAGTGTTAACTATTTTATCTGATAGTTGTTTTTTAAGGGTTAGGTATTCATCTTCATCCATGCCTATGCTTCTCATGACGTTGTCTCTTAGTGGGCAGGGTTTTGATGATTTACAACACCAAACTAAGGATCCGAAACATGTCCCTCTACCCTCTCCTAACCTCGTATTTTTACTAAATTCATCTTTAATAGCTATGTATTCCTGTGGTGTGATATTCACATCTTCAAGTGCATGTAAAACAGGACATGGTTTTATTGGTGGGCAGCAAAATGCTAAGGCTCTAACATCTCCACCCCTACAAATATGTGATGGTGCGTTTTCCCAGGTCATATAACTTCTCCAAATTATATTAATTTTTATTCATCATCTCTTTTTTTTCGTTTTGTGTGAGTTCAGGGACTATTTCATCTGGTGTTCCTATTTTAAGGAGTTTTCCTCCTCTCATTAAAGCGGTTCTATCACAGACATCTAAAACAAAATCCATATCATGCGATATGATTAAAAACGTTTGATTTAACTCTTCTCTTGCCTTAAGTATGGAATCCGTGACTTGAACTCTTGTCACTGGATCCATTGTTCCTGTTGGTTCGTCTAAAATAACAATGTTAGGTTCTTTGATGAGAACTTGTGCAATAGCCACCCGATGTTTTTCACCAACACTTAACTTGTCAGGTTCTTTTTCAAGTATATGCGTTGCAGTTTCACCATCAAATCCAACAGCTTCTAAAACAGAAATGGCTTTCATTTTAGCAAATTCAGCTGGTAATTCTAAGCTTATTGCATCGGTTAAGTTCCCAAGAACCGATCTATGTGGATATAACGAGTACTCTTGATGAAGTAATCCTATGTATGGAATTACTCTCCCCCTTTCATGTGGTCCAGATACCTTCATGTCTATCCAGTCATCACCAAGACGAACCTCAATATCTCCATCACTTGGTTCGGTTAACCCAACTAACATTCTACTTAAGGTCGTTTTCCCAGAACCACTAAGTCCAACAATCCCAAATATTTCATTCTCCATTATTTCAAGATTTATTCCATCGACGGCTTTAACAACTCCTCTATCAATGGAGTAATAATGCTTTTTAGCATCTTTTACTTTGATTATGGCTTCACCATGTTCATTTTTTTCTACTTTTTTAGGCAATGGTACGGTTTTTAGGAATTTTTCAACTACCACATCAGATGATCCTTCTTCAATTACCTCGCCATGTTCTAACCAAATCACCTTGTCAGCTAAATCATACATGACTTCAGGCCAATGAGAGGTAATCAACATGGTTGTTCCTTCTTTTTTAACATTATCAATCAATGCATTATGAAGATTTTCAGCTGTTTGAGGATCTAATGTTCCAGTAGGCTCATCTGCTAAAAATAACATTGGATTTTTAGCTATTTGTCTTGCAAGAACAACTCTTTGTTTTTCACCACCACTTAAATCACGAGCAATATGAGTTATCCTATGGTTCATCTGTACCATATCCAATAAATCCAACGCTTTGTACAACTGTTCTTCATAGTCACCATCATTCATAGCATTCATAACATTTTCAATAACCGTTTCTTCATCATACAATGCGAAATTTCTCTGTAACATTATCGATATTCTTTTTCTGATAGCTGAAAAAATTTTTCTATCAGCACGCCAAAAGTCCACCTCTTTAAGTTCAAACTCTCCTCCACATCCACATTTTTCTCCACTTTTAGAGGGAACCTCCACGTTAGAACATTTTTCACAAAAAGCTATTCTATATATGGCTTTCCCAGTGTCTGGTTCATATTCTTTTGTTCCTCGAAGCATGTTTATCAAAACAGACTTCCCAGAACCACTTCTACCAAGAATACCAAGAACGTTACCTTCATCAATTGTGACATTTAGATTTTTTAGTATGGTCACTCCATCAAACGTTTTGTTAATATTTTTAAGAACTATGAAAGACATTTCTTCACCTTTACAATATCCACCAATTAATTACATTAGAAATTTAAATTTTTATTATAATATACATAACCAAACTAATAAATTTGATATTAAAATATTCCCATTATAGTGATAATGGTAATGTTTATCAATTATTAATTTAATTATTTTTTATATGATATTTTATAATTGACAAATTTTACCAAAATCATTATATTAATATAAAAATAATTTATTTATTAAATTATCAATGATTACTAATTTAAATTTTAATAAAAATTATCATGACAAAATTCCAAATCTTAAATTAAAAAAAATATTAGATCAATATAAATAATTTTTATAAAACACTAATAAATATTATGAAATTTAAATTGTCATAACACTACAAGTTGGGCAAACAAACTATTTGCCCACTTCGCTTCCGCACTTAATACATTTTCTAATTTTTTCAAAGGTATACAGTGTACATTGACTCCTCTTCAATCGCCAAATTCATCTGGATATTCTGAAGCGAATTCGTTTTCTAAATCATCTTCGTATTCGGACCCGTAGTCCCCATCGAAAGTGAAACCAGTCACATTTTTCTTCTTTTTAGGTACAAACATTACAAATCATCCTCATCAAAACTTTCTTACTCTAATCTTCTATCCATTCTCAAAGGTTCTAACTCATCACGTCGCAATTCTTGTTTTAGTGGAATACTCCTTGCGGTCCTAACATGCTAGAACAACAATTACAAAACTGGTTGAAAATAGTTGCAATCACTGTTTTAGTGGATAGAATAGACTTCTACATTTTAGCTAGGCTTTTTAGTACATTGTTATCTGGAGTTAACTTTGATATTATCAGCCCAGCTAAAAATACACTTAAAAAAGTGTTTTTTGCAGCTGATTTATAATGTAAAACACTGGGTATTTTAGTACTATCCCACACCATTTTTCATGAATTTGTTAAAATCTTCCATTTATCTATTAATTCACTGAATTTAGAGACTATTCTTTTGTAAAATAGGTTTTTCATGTTTTTTGGTGCTAAAACATTCTAAACAGATAGCAAAATCAACATTAGTATTTTTTTTTCTTTTCGCATATTTTTCCTAGGTGTAGATTAAAGGATGTGATTTTTATACTTCAAAACTGGTATTTCATAGTTTATCCTAGCTGTAACAATCATTTATACAGCGATTATTAAGTTTTTGTCTTAATATTCTTCTTTTTTTAAGTTCTTCTTTTTTTAAGTTCCCATAATATTTCAAGGTATATTTTTTCATAGGGTGTTAGGAATTGAGTGAATTTCCGAGCATTTTCCATATTTACTTCATGATGTAACATGATCCACATATATTAGAATCTAAAAGTACATAATATTTAATCGTAAAAATTGAAATAAAATCGATGATAATTCTTAAATTCAAATAAAAGAATGCATAAATCTTGTAATTCTTTAACAAATTTTAAACAATTTTTTAAAGATTATATTCCAATAATAATAATCATTATTCTCTTATTAATGGTATAGATATAATTTAATAAACTTTAAAAGCATTGAATAATCCCATTTAATATTTGAATTTTATTTTAAAGTATTTTAATGAGAGTTATTTTTCGCACGTTCAACAAAGCTTACTTATTCATTTACTAATCGTGTTAAAACTTAAAATTAAGTATTTTAATTTAAAATCCAATATAAAAATGTACTTTTAGAAAGCAAAATATTTACAACCTTAAAACATGACAGAAAAGG
>JAITEE010000199.1 GCA_031282205.1 Candidatus Methanovirga aequatorialis
TTGTCAATTATAAAATATCAATATCCAATATAATCTATTTAAATTTAATTTAGATAATTTTTATAAGAAATAATTAGATTAATAATTTATAAACATTACCATTATCACTATAATAAAAAAATAATGATTATTATTAGAATATAATCTTTAAAAACTGTTTAAGATTTGTTAAAAAATTACAAGATTTATACATCCTTTTATTTAAATTTAAGAACTAATATTGACTTTATTCAATTTTCACAACTAAATACTGTGTACTTTTAGACTCCAATATATGTGAATCATGCTACATCATGAAATAAGCATGAAAAATGCTCGAAAATTCACTCAATTTCTAACACCCTATTATATTTATGATAAATATAAATTGATAACTTAAAAAATAAAGGTACCAAAATTTTAAGTTATATTTTAAAAAATAAGTTCTTGTTAGCTGTCATGTAATTTAAAAGTTGATAGATCATAAGTTTAAATTGAAAGGTATAAAAAAATGAAGGTGGTCAGTTGACAAACACGCTTTTATATGTTTCAAAATCTTGATTTTTTACTATTTATTGTCCTACAAATTGAATGATGGAAAAGTTTCTGGAATTAGAGAATAAATTTTGTGGTAGAATCATGATTTAGAAAAGTTTATTAATAAAGAAACAAGATATTGTATATCTTTTATCTATTTAATGGGATGGATTACGATGATGGACTATGGTTTTTTATTTTTAATTAGTTTCCTAACGACGGTCTTATTCACATATTTCATTAAAAAAATTTTAATTAAATCAAATATCGTGGATAATCCAATTGTTTCTGAACATAGGCATAAAACGGGCACTCCTACAATGGGAGGAATAGCTTTTCTTTTTTCTATTTTATTCGTCTCTTCCATTTATTATAATGAACCATTGATAATCGTTAGTACGTTGACCATGATTGTTGCAGGGATATTTGGTCTACTGGATGATTTGATAGGTCTTAAATCAAAAGAAATTCAAAAGGTAATCAAAAATATAAGTGAAAAGTCGGTTAAAATAGGAATACTAAATTTAAAACCTAACCATGAAGCAAGAGTGGCTACATTAAAAGCTAAAAGAGATCTACCTTCATTGTTAGATAAGAAATTGGTCAAAGTAATCGACGAGGTTCCTATTAAAAATGAAATCAGTGAAAGAGACAAGATAATTATTCAGATGGTTATAGGAACATTTTTGATAGTGACTTCATCGATTCTTACCTTGGGAGGATATAGCCTTGGGCCTCTTATTAATTTCGGTGGGATCTTAGTAGGAATTTTATCTATTCCTGTGATTTTAATTGGTATAACAGGAGCTATTAATGCCGTGAACCTAATCGATGGAATGGATGGTTTATCATCAGGTATAATAGCTATCGCATCCTCTGCTTCTGTCATCTATTTGTTTATAACTGGAAATTTAGATAAATCACCTCCTTTTATAGTTTTAATTGGTTTAACTTTAGGATTTTTAGTCTTCAATAGATATCCAGCTTCAATTTTCATGGGTGATGCAGGATCTTTTGTTTTGGGTGCAGGATATGGAACAGCAGTTTTAATTACAGATATTCCTTATTTCGGTGTTTTAACTTTAATTGTTCCAATTGCAACCGTTGTTATTAGTCTTCTACATAGAGTTCATCTTATTAATTTACCAATTGAACCATTTCATCATGTTTTAAATTATCATGGGATCTCTGAAAAGAAAATTATAGCCTTATATTGGTTAATAACACTAATAATATCTATTGTTGGTCTTTTGACTACATACTATTTCTTTCTATAATTTTTTTATTAAAATCCATAAACTATTTAATGGATGGACTTTATTTGGACCCATATTAACTGTGAATTCTTTAAGATCGTTTTCCTTTCACGCTGTCAACTAGAAGATAGTTATATATATTAAAAACAATAAAACTTCATAGAATGTTTAGTGAAAGTTTATTTCAAACAATTGGGCAAGTGTCTGTGGTGCTCATAATTTGTTTAATGGTTGTTCTTATTGTCTCTCTAATTTTGGGAGTTATACTATTAAAACGAAATACCCTTATCTTTCCAAAATTGGTTCTTTTTGCTTTGGATTTTTTATACTCTCCTTTGAAAAATTTATCGAAGGCTTTAGGCTTTGATGATATAATGGTTGATCATATTGGAGTTGAGATAAGAAATCAAGTAAACGAGAAGAAATTTGAGGACGTTGATAACAAAAAAAAGATCTTGGTTTTTCCTCACTGTTTAAGAGATCCAAGTTGTGAAGCAACTTTGAATGAAACTGGTCTTGTATGTAGTGACTGTGGAAAATGCGCTATTGGGGTTATTAAACCAAAAGCTGAGGAAATTGGTTATAAGGTATTCATAATTCCTGGCTCAACGTTTGTTAATAAGATAGTTAAAGAGAACGATTTTGATTCCGTTCTTGGAATCGCATGCTATGAGGATCTTAATAAATCGATGATGAAACTATCTAACTTTAATCCTCAAGGTGTTTTACTTTCAAGAACTGGTTGTTTTAAAACAGCAGTGGATGTTAAGACTGTATTAAGTAAAATTGGTTATTATAACACCATATCTGATAAAAAAATAGATCTAGTTAATCCTTGTTCTAATCAAGATGAGGAATTTATTAATTAGTTTTAACTAAAACTACATAAACGACTTAGTGTTATGTATTAATCCTTAAACCATGAATTTAAATATTTGAGCATGATCGCTAATCCTAACGAAATTCCAATCACGGATAATCATATCCATATAGATCCATTGAATGGTCATGGCCCAGTGAAAACAGCTAAGCTGTTTTATAATGCTGGTGGTCGAGTCATGATCATTCCAAACAAGCCTTCATGGTCCTCTGGTAGTGAGTTTAATTTTAAAGAAGGCATGGACTTAGGAATAAAGTATGTTGAAGAAATTAATCAAAGTACTGGAGTGAAGGCCTTTCCAATTTGTGGAGTTCATCCAGCGGAATACTCAAGGCTATTACGGGCTGGGAGATCCTTTGATGAAAGTTACGATCTTATGACAAAGGCTTTGGATTATGGTGCTTATTTGGTCAATGAGAATAAGACAATAGCTATTGGAGAGATTGGGAGACCTCATTACGAGGTAAGTGAAGAGGAACTTAAATATCAGAATTTGATAATGAAGTATGGAATGGAGTTGGCTAAAGATGTTCAGTGCCCTGTTCAGTTACATACTGAATCGGCTACCGAAGATGAATTTAGGGAGTTCGCTTTGCTCGCTGATGAGGTAGGATTAAAAAGAGAGAAAGTGATTAAACATTTCTCTGGTGCTTATATAAATGAAGATGAGAACTTTGGACTCACTCCTTCACTTATTGCAAGTAAAGATGTAATAAAAAAAGCAATTAAGAAAGGTAACAATTTTTTAATGGAAACAGATTTTTTAGATGATAAAACAAGACCTGGAGCTGTTTTAGGCCCTAAAACTGTACCAAAAAGAACTTTAGATTTTATTAGAAAGGGCATTTTAACTGAAGAAGACGCATTTCAAATTCATGAAAGGAACGTTCAGAGGGTGTACAATATAGAAATTTAACAGTACAATCCTTATTATTTACTTTGAAATGTAATATATCGATCTGTTTATTGTAAAATATTGGACAAATCACACACACTTAAAAGAACAACTGAGACAAAGGCAAAATTCTTAAAACCGTTAGATTTATATATAAAGAGTTATATACAATTAATTATATAACTGAAAATAATCAACGTTCATAATACTCATGGAAAAATCAGCAACATTTATATATAACATTGAATAATATAACAAGCAATGAAGGTTGATGATAGTAAAAAGAGAAAAATAGAGTGGATATGATATATATGAAAGAAGAATATCATGACAATTTAATTATTTCGATATTTTAGTGTCATGAGAATTTCTATTAACTTCTATTTTTATTAATATTAATGAAATTCAATATTTATTAAAAATTATTTATTTATTCGCGAAGTGAA
>JAITEE010000081.1 GCA_031282205.1 Candidatus Methanovirga aequatorialis
TTGATTTTTATATTAAATGATTTTATGTAGGATATATGTCATAGTGTGCGTTTTTTAACATGGTTTCTTTAACTTAATTATATGATCTCATCCATACTTAACATGATTTCTACAAAGCCAATTTTTCAAGTTTTTGACATTGTAAAGAATTCACATGATGGTGCCTAATTTTTTGAGTATTTGATATTTTTTTGTGAATTCTGTTACATTTTTTATTATTCTGTCATTCCATGGCTTAATGTGTAATATCACAAATGTTTCAACTTCTTTAACAGTTTTAAATAATTTTTTTAACTTATCAGGAAATATAACTCCGAAAAAATTTCCATTGCATTATTGGTTGATGATAACTTTTTATTTTTGAGATGGGCCATGTAACTGTTGAAATTTTCTTTTAATTTCTTTAAAAATTCATGGAATGAATCTGGTATATTATTTTTCTCATCTCATAAGTATTTTAATATTTTTTTAGCTTTTTGATAGTTTTTAGGATAAAGTAGGCTCTTTATCATGATTCCATAGTCAAATATTCGGATATTTTCTACTGTAATCAAAGTTTAACTTCTTTATATTCGCTATCAAAGGTTTTACTAAAACTTTTCATTAAATGAAATATGTACAGGTTGTGTTTAAACCCTAATTTACGAGTTATAGATTTATATATGGGTTTATCATCAGTTGTTAATGAAATTCTCATATGATCATCTGTTGGTTCTTTTATAAACGTTTTTATGACCTTTTTCTGGGGTGTATCAACCACTTTAAAATCAAATGAAATTCTCTTGTCTACATAGATTAAAGCAAGAATATAGTATTTATATCCATTTATATGGATATATTGTTCATCATATCCATAGTTACCTGAATAATCAATATTATAAGCCTTTAATTCATCTAATAGGTCATATACAGTGTTTATATGGTTTTTTTATTGTTTGATGTGATGGTTTTACTTTTTTAAATAGGTTTATGATCTCAGTTGTGTGTCTTAGTGAGTTTATGTTCAATTGAATGTATTTCTATTACTGATTCTCGAATATTTGCTTCGTAACAGTGGTATTTTTGTATGTTTTCATGTGTGACAATGTGTGTTTTGTCGCATCGAGGGACAGATGTATTGTTGGGAGTAAATTCCAGATAATTTATTCACTTTTCGCTCTACACGGCCATTCAATTTGAATAATGTACCACAATCACAATTTTTCTTTTCATTATCAATATAAATACATTTAAGGTTATTTTCTTTCATTGTTTTCACATCAAGGAAAATATCAATCTTTAATCTGCAATCAAGATACATTCTATCTTCTTTGATTATTATTGGATCAAATTCGTTAATATAGTGATTTGTATATTTTATAATTTTATTTTTTCTTTATTTTTATATCAAACTATTTATATAACATCTTCTAAACGCAATTTTTAGCTAATTAAACATATAAATAAAAACTAAAAAATATAAGAAATACTATATTTGGTTTATTACTTTGTTTTCTCCATAATATTGGTGGAAGAACCTGATAATCCTTATTTTGGAAAAAGTCGATTATTTTAGAGTGATTGGGGTACAATTGGAAGTTTTCACAAAGTTTACGTGTGGCATCACAATGTTTATACAAACAATCCCTTCAAGACAAATAACCCTCCACTTCTAACCAAACCTTATTTAATTAGCATCTTCTACTAATTTTTTGGCCACTGAAGTTATATTCTCTGATAAAATTTCTTTTAGAAATTTACCTGTGTATGTGTTTGTTTTGGCTACCTCTTCTGGTGTTCCTTTTGCGACTATTTCACCACCACCGTCACCACCTTCTGGTCCTAGATCGATTATATAGTCGGCGGTTTTAATAACATCTAAGTTGTGTTCTATTACAACAATTGAGTTTCCACCATCTGTTAATCTTTCAATGACGGATAAAAGTCTTTTAATGTCTGCAAAATGTAATCCCGTTGTTGGTTCATCTAGGATATACAAGGTTTTACCTGTACTTTGTTTTGAGAGTTCTTTTGCTAGTTTTATTCTTTGTGCTTCTCCACCAGACAGGGTTGTGGAAGACTGTCCTAACTTTATGTATCCAAGCCCAACATCATTCAAGGTCTTTAATTTCTTTTTTATTCTTGGAACATTTTCAAAAAATTCTAATGCTTCTTCTACGGTCATCTCTAGTATATCGTAGATATTTTTACCTTTGTATCTAATATCCAATGTTTCATCTTTGTATCTTTTTCCTTTACATACTTCACATGGAACGTAAACATCTGCAAGGAAGTGCATTTCAATTTTTATTATCCCATCTCCAAAACAAGCTTCACATCTTCCTCCTTTAACATTGAAACTAAATCTCCCAGGTTTATATCCTCTTTTTTTAGCTTCTGGTGTTTCTGCGAATAGTTCTCTGATGTAGGTAAACAATCCGATGTATGTTGCTGGATTTGAACGTGGGGTTCTTCCAATAGCTGTCTGGTCTATTACGATGATTTTATCTATATTCTCATCACCTTCTATTTTCTTAAATGAACCTGGAAAGGTTGGTTTATTGTTGATCATGGTAGAAAGTCCATTGTATAGGACTTCATTAATTAAACTACTTTTACCAGAGCCAGAAACTCCTGTAACACATGTAAAAACTCCAAGCGGGATCTCAACATTTATATTTTTAAGATTATTCGCTGCTGCTCCTTTAATAACTATTGTTTTACCTTTTGATTCTCTTCTCTTAGTCTTTATTGATATTATTTCTCTTCTTGAGAGATAATTCCCTGTGATTGACTCTTTTGATTTCATTATTTCTGTAGGTGTTCCAGTGGCAATAACTTTACCTCCATGTTCTCCTGCTCCTGGTCCAATGTCCACGACGTAGTCTCCAGAGAGTATAGTTTCTTCGTCATGTTCAACCACGATTAATGTGTTACCAATGTCTCGCAGATGTTTTAGGGTTTCAATAAGTTTTAGATTGTCTCTTTGATGAAGACCAATACTTGGTTCATCAAGAACGTACAAAACACCAACTAATCCTGAACCGATTTGAGTTGCTAAACGAATTCTTTGAGCCTCTCCACCAGATAACGTTCCAGAAGACCTTGCCATTGTAATGTAGTCAAGCCCAACATCAACTAAAAATTTGAGTCTTCCTCTGATCTCTTTTAGAACTTCTTTTCCTATGAACAACTCTCTTTCACTTAATTTAATATCCTTGAAAAAATCGTAGGTTTCTTTGATCGATAGTTCAACGACGTCTGCAATTGTTTTATCGGCAACTGTCACGGCCAACACTTCTGCCTTTAATCGTCTTCCTTCACAGACATGACATGGGCGGTCACTCATGAATTTGGTTAAATAGCTACGGGAGTAGTTTGATTTAGTTTCAAGATAGTGTCTTTCCATTCTTGGAATAACACCCTCAAATTTTCTATTTACTCTATAAGACCTATTTTTTCTTTTAAAGTTAAACTCTATCTTATCATCACTACCGTAGAGTATTCTATTTTGATTTTCTTTGGAAATCTTATTGAATGGAGTGTTCATACTGAAACCATAGTGTTTACTAACCGCTTCTAACATTGAGTTGTAGTAGTTGGATTTTCCAGCGGATCTGCTCCAAGGAACGATAGCTCCTTCATTTAAAGTTAGATTTTTATTTTGAACAACGAGATCTGGATCCATTTCCATTTTAGATCCAATACCGTTACATTCAGGACACGCTCCTTGTGGGCTGTTAAATGAAAACATTCTTGGAGTAAGTTCGTTGAAGTTTATTCCACAATCTATACATGCAAAGTGCTCGGAATAGGTTTTTTCATAATCCTTTCCATCTTTATAGTATAGTACACTAACTATTCCGTCACCAAGTTTTGATGCTATCTCCACAGAATCAGCTAACCGTCTCTGAAAGCCAATATCTTCTCTTATTATAAGACGATCAACTACGATCTCAATTGTATGCTTAGTGTTTTTGTTTAATTTAAATTTTTCTTCAAGTTCTTTTATTTCACCATCAACTCTAACCCTAACGAAACCTTTAGTTCTAAATTCTTCAAATATTTTCTTATGTTCTCCCTTCCTATCTCTTATCACTGGTGCTAAAACTTGGATCTTTGTACCCTCTACTTCTTCAATAATGGTTTCAACTATTTGGCCTATTGTTTGTTGACTAATCTCTTTTCCACATTGAGGACAATGAGCTATTCCAATTCTCGCAAAGAGTAATCTTAAATAATCATATATCTCTGTTACTGTACCAACGGTAGATCTTGGATTATCTCTTGTCGTTTTCTGGTCAATTGAAATGGCTGGTGATAGACCCTCTATATAGTCTACTTCTGGTTTTTTCATCTGCCCTAAAAATTGTCTTGCATAGGCGGACAATGATTCAACATATCTTCTCTGACCTTCGGCGTAAATGGTGTCAAATGCTAATGAAGATTTCCCAGAACCACTTAATCCACTTATAACTATGAGTTTATCTCTTGGCAAGTTTAAATCTATGTTTTGAAGGTTGTTCTCTCTCGCTCCTTTTATGATGAGTTTATTTTTATTTGATGTTGGCATTAATTTAGCTCCTTGTTAAATGGTATAACATCTATATTTTAATCGATTGCAAGGGTAACCTATGAAGTTTATTCTCGATTTTTTTTAAAGTCCGAGGACCAACGACATAATAGGATATGGGAATAAAAAGGAAGAATTAGAATTAATAAAATTGTGCTTTAATTTCTTCAGCAGCAATTAGTCTATCACAATAGTAGCATCGAAGAACTACTGGTGTTTCTTTTATGAGTTTAAATCTTGATTCAACAGGTTCCTGGGTGTTTGTAACACATCTTTGATTTGTGCATTTAATAATTGAATTTAACTCATTTTTGAATTTAATTTTCTCTTTAGTGACTATTTCATAGTTTCTTATTATGTTGATGGTGGCTTTGGGGGCTATCAATGCAACTTGATCAAGTTCGGTTGGTTTCAACTCTCTATTTTCAATTTTTACAATGTCTTTAAAATCAATAGCCTTCGATGAAACATTCATAGCTATTGTGACGTTTGTATCCTTATTTGGAAGCCCTAAAATCCTTAAAACATATAGTGATTTGTTTGCCGTTATGTGATCAATAACGGTGCCATCCTTAATCTGTTTGACTTTCATTTCATGATTTTTTGATTGCATTTTAAACTTCCAAAAAACTAGTAAACTGATAAAATTAGTAGTTAGAGAAGTATAAGACTTGCTAACTCTCTAATTAAAGAATAGTTCAACGAACTTAGCATACACGGGTCTTGTAATGAATATACCAACTAAAACACCAAGTATTGTTGTAAATGCGAAACCAGCTAAAACACCAATACCACTTGAACCTCTTGCAAATCCTACATACACCAAGGGTAACATAGCCGCAATTAATGTTCCAGCCGATGCAAAGATGATAAACAACGCATTTTTCACGTTCATTCTTGTTCTTGCCATTCTTCTTCTTTCGGCTCTCTTACTTCCAACGGAGGTATCATGATGGAGAACTTCGTCGGTGATAATGATTTGATCGTCTACTCCTGTTCCTATAGAAGCAATAAGACCTACAATAGCTGCAAGGTCTATGTTCCAATTTATTGCTGACGCTATTCCCATAACGATTAAAACTTCGGATACACTTGTAATCACTATTGGGATTGCAAGGAAAGGTCTTTTGTATCTGATAAAGATCACAATTGAAATTGCTACGATAGCTAATAATCCAGCGATAATAGCTCCCCAAAGGAATTTCTCCCCTAATTCTGGTGAAATTGTATTTGAACCTATGACTTTAACTTTTACAGGTATTGAACCAGATTTAAGAATAGTTTGAAGTTCTTTTGCCTTAGTTACAGCTTCTTCGTGAGTGTTAGCCGTTCCTTGTACTTGGACATTTTTATTTGGTTCTCCACCTGCTAATCCAGCATCAAGCTCTGGAGCATTTTTATCGGTTAAATTACCATCTAAGTACATGTAAACTTTATGACCTGCCTTACCTTTCGCGTTATCAGCAAATTTTTTAGCACCTTCTGTGGTGACTGTGAACGGTACCTTCCATGTTGTACCTGGTGCTTCAAAATTCTCGACACTTTCAATATCGGTACCAGATAGTACAGTCACGTTATCTATTTTAGCTTCAAAGATACCAGGGTTACCAATTAACCTTTCCACCTCTGCTCCTGTCACACCAGCCATTTCAACAACAACCAACTGATTTCCACTTGATCTTACCTTAACATCCTTTACTCCAAAAGTGTTTAGACGTTTGTCTATAACGTTTGTGACAACATCCATAGTGTCTTTGTCTACAGAATGTTCTAATTGTAACTGGACTAAAGAACCTCCTTTTAAATCAAGACCTTGGGATATTCCATGAACTGAGATTAAAAGAATACTTCCTAAAACCAATACTACCATTAACATTGTCTGTTTATTTTTAAGGAATTCGGATAAATTTCTAGACTTTTTATTTTTCATACACTCTCGACTCCTGTTAATCTTGATTTTGGAGTTGTTTTCAGTTTTGACTTTCTATTTTTCATAAGTTATCAGCTCCTTTATCTCCTAAGTACCATCTTATGATTCCGAGATTCATTAACCATGTGGCTGTTATATCTCCAAGTAATCCAAAGATTAAAACTATTGCAATATCACTTAAAGTACTTGCCTCGGGTATTAAAACTATTGTGACTATGTATAAAACAGCCATTGCGACAATAGCTGCAAATGACATTGTAATACCCGTCTTCATAGCATTCAGAGCTCTTTGAGAAACGGTTCCCTCTTTTCTTCTTAAGAGTCTGGTTGTGAGTAAGATATCACTATCTACACTGTAACCGATTAACATAAGTATCGCTCCAACAGAAGCAATTGATAAATCAATATGGAATATGGACATTCCTCCAATAGCCACTACAATATCACTAACAGCGGCTAAAATAATCGCAATAGAAGGAACAAACTCTCTAAATATTATAAAAACGGTAATTGACATAAATATGAATGCAAAAGCTATTGCCCAGTAAATCTGCACCATCGCTTCAGCACTTAAAACGGGACCGATTGAACTGTATGAAATTATTTTCCCTGTATCACCAACCACATCGGTAAATACAGTCTCATTTACTTCATTCCCAATTTCTACACTTACTTTTGAATCAACTTTACTTAAAACATCAACACTGGAACTATTCAACTTATTTGACAGAGTATTTTTCAGTTCTGTAGAGGACATATTTTTTGTTAGTTCTAAATTAGCTATTGACCCTCCTTTTAATTCAACACCTTGTTCAAGACCATTTGTGAGTATTACTCCCAACATGATAATCGTTACAATGACAGGTATTACAATTAACAACTTATAATTTTTCATCATTTTTTCAATCATTAAAACACCTAAACTTTTAATATTTTCATTTCGTTACACCTAAAATTTTAATTTACTTAATTAAACACGTTAATTTAAACATACTTCATTTTTGGATTTACAGGTTGTCACTTAGAGCGAACTCTTTAAAAACGAGAATAAATTTCTCTAAGTTCACTTTGCAACAAAATCTTATTTCAAAAAATAAACAGTACCATTTAGATAAATTCCTCTATCATTATCTTCGATATAGATGAGAAGTAAACTTCTCTAAGTTGAAAATAAATTTTCAGCAATAAAAAATTTTTTAAAATAAAGAAATTTTTACTATTATGAATGAATTAAAACAAATCATTAATCGATTATACAGACTGACTACTTTATAACTTGATTATTTCCATTTAATATATTATTTATTATATATAATAAATAGCTAATAAATTTTATTGATGTATTCTTAATTTTTAAGTACGTTCTAATTTATAAAATGTTTTATAACTGAGTGAAAATAAACTCTAATATTTTACAATATAAAAAAAAGATACATTTATCAACTTTAGTATATATAATACATGTTAATCTATTAATAAATATCTTTTTTTGTACGTATAGAATATTTTTAATTGTTCATAAATTAAGATATTAGAAATTATTTTAGAATCGATCTGAAGTTAAGTTTTTAGAGTTAATCGATTGAAATTAGATTGGAGGTATAAATTTGAAACAACCTTGTGAACTTGTTGTTTGGTATGTGATTCCAACAGCACGCTCTATTTTATCCAAAGAGCTTTTTAATTTAGGAATGAAACAGAAAGAAATTTCTGACTTATTAGATATTACACAACCAGCGGTCTCCCAATACTTAAGTGATAAACGTGGAGGTCGTGAAATTGAACTTACAGATGAGATTAAGAAAATGATTGAAGAGTTGGCTTTTAAACTTAGTGAAGGTTTGGCGTCTAAAAAAGACATTATTGCTGAAATCTGTGAAATCTGTAGAAAAGCAAGGACAGAAGATATTTTATGTCAGTTACATAGATCAAAGGATGAAATTCCTGACGATTGTAATCAATGCATGGATCCTGATGAGGAGTCTTATTGCCCTCATAGCTTCACTTATGCAATTTAAAGTTTATTACAACGGTTTGTCATATTTATATGGATATAAATGATTTTATCATAATTATAGGATATTATCATGATTTAAATCTTATTAAATAGCATTTAAAGTTAGTAAATCTTATTTTGTAGAGATTTTGAGGTTTTGAAACATTAAATTCTATATCTTAGCTTTCAATTTTTTCATAGTTCTTGTTTTATTTTATATAATGATTTTTGAATATTGGATATTGGTTTATTTGTTTTTTAAGCATTTTAATTTGTTTCATGTTTTATTTTTTTTGTTTTTAGGGGGTTTTTTTTCATCGTAAAGAGAGAGAGAGAGAGAGAGAGCGAATGATTCAATTTTGAAAGGTTTTCATTATTTTTATCTATTGAAACTTTTTAACTGGCTTTTGTCATGATTTACAAGATATTAAGTAAAGTTATATAACCAAATAAAATCAATATATTTAAATACTAAGTTCATCAATATATTGTAATATTAATCAATGAAAAAGTATTAGTTTTATGTAGAATTTTTTTTGATTTGAGAATAGAATCGATATATTTAAATACTGTCAAAAACTGATCTATTTTTAGGTAACACTAAAAAAAATTTTCTTAGGTTATCTTGGAGTACAGATTGGAAATTTTTGATTTTTATAATCAGTAGTTCGTAAAGTATTATATTGTATAAGTTTTTGCAATGAAATGTACATATAATGGCGAAAAAAGTTTATGAGAGTGATTAAGGAGTGCTATTCATGAAATATCAGATGTATGATGATATACTTGAACAACCAAAGGCTATTAGGGAAACTATTAAGGCGGAGTCTTCTCATATGAATGATGTCTCAAAAAAATTATCTCAGGCAGATAGGATATATTTAGTTGGGTCTGGAAGTTCACTTTCGACTCTTTATTCCGTTAAAGATGCCTTAGAGATGGTTTCTAACTTGAATATTAACATATGTACAGGATATGAGTTTTATTACAATAAAAGAATTGATAATAAGAATACAGTGGGAATATTCACCTCACAATCTGGTGAAACTGGGGATACACTAACTGGACTTAGAAAAGCAAATGAGTTGGGAATGTACACAGTTTCAATAACCAATGAAGACGATAGTCACATGCTTAATGAGGCTAAAGATGGTATTTTAACAAGAGCAACTCATGAAGAATCTATACTTGGAACAAAGACCTACATAAGTCAATTGTATTCACTGTATAACATTCTATTTAAAGCATCAGACTATGAAAAATCCGATGAGTTATTAAAAGAAATGGAAACAATACCAAACTTAATGGAAGATGTGATTAAAAAATCAGAACAAGAAAATAAAGAATTAGCAGAGAAGATGAAGGATGAAGAAATATTTTACTGTATGGGTAGTGGACCAAACTTTGGTTTGGCCTACAAAACATCGATGACAATGTTTATGGAAGGAGCATTGAAGCATTCCTGCCCATTGTACTCTTCAGAATTTAGGCACGGTTTAATTGAAAGAGCTGAAAAAGGTGTACCAGTCATATTTTTAGATGCCAACTATCCATCTGATGAGATCACAAGGAAAGCTATTGAATTTTCAAACGGTTTAGATGTTAAAACAATGGTTTTTAATTTAAAAGATTATGCAGATATAGATAATCTTTTAGCACCATTTATCCTTATAGTTCCTCTTGAATGGTTTGTTTATTATTTATCAGAGTTCAATGGTGAAGATCCTGGAAGTACGAGACATATAGGAAAAGTAAGATATTAAAACCTTCTTCAAAATTAAAATCAAATTTTCAGGGAAGAAATTTAATGATGTACTTCTTATTTGAGTCGTCAATAAAGAAAATAAAAAATTAAAAAAAAATAAACAAGTTTTTTCTAACTTAAAATAAATTTTAATTAAAGAAAAATTCGTTTATTCAAAAAGTGAATTTAGAAAAACTTGTTTTTCGTTTCTTATTGAACAAGTTCAATAAAGAAACCCAAAATTTTAGTAAAAAGACTTTTGGTTGGCACTCTATTTCTAAAAGAAAATTTGGTTTGACAAGCTAAGAATTGTTGTACAACAATGGTCTTAGTTAAAATTAATTTCTACTTTTTTGGATTCAACTTTAGGTAAAATTAAAGATAAAACTCCATTATTTAACTCGCCTTTTACTTCATCTGCTTTTATTTTTTGAGGTAAAGTGACCGTTTTTTTGGTATCCCCAAAATTTCTATCTTTTATTAGAAATTGATGTTCCTTATCCTTTAAATCCCCTACATCATCATACATTCCTGTAAAGTACGCTTGAATTGTTAAATCTCTATTAACAGTTTCAACGTTTATTGATTCTTTTTCAACACCTGGAAGATCAGCTTTTAAATAGAATACATCTCCTAAGTCCAATAGATCTATGTTAATTTTAAAAAGATTATCTTTGTGATCCTTTATTTTAGAATCAACATCCTTTCGAAGAGATTTTAAATTTAAAACAACATCATCCATTGTTTGTCCAAAATCACTGGCCACTCTTCCAGCAATATTCTTTCCAATTTTTAGATGTTTATCTATGATCTCTTTATTTATGAATTCTTTGTTCATGGAATTTTCTTCTTTTTTATTTTCTTCTTTTTTATTTTCTTCTTTTTTATTTTCTTCTTTTTTATTTTCTTCTTTTTTATTTTCTTCTTTTTTATTTTCTGCTTTTTTATTTTCTTCTTTTTTATTTTCTTCTTTTTCTAATCTAATATCATCGTTCATTTGAATCACCTATTTAAACTCGCTATATTTAAAATACAACAAAAAATTTTCATATACTATTTAGTAAGTGTTCATACACACTTTAAAAAATCAATACTCTAATTTATACTTTACATGAAATATTATATAAACTTTATGATGACACAACACACCTTCATAAAAGAATTAAATTATAGTGAATTTGATAACGTTCTTAAAAAATAAATTATTTAAATTGTATTCAATCAATGTAAATCCTTTTATAATATAAATGATTATTTTTAATTAAATAAAATTTTAAAATAAATATTTTTATATTATTAAAATTAAAAATAAAGAAAATCATAGATTTTCTAACTTAAAATAAATTTTAACTAAAGAAAAAACATGTTTTTTCCTAATTGAACAAGTCCAATAAAGAAAATCATAGATTTTCTAACTCTTTAAACAAAAATTTAAAGAATAATAATGATTCTTAATAAAAATTCCATTGAAAATTTAAGAACTTTTTCAAAATGACTATAAATATGTTGAAATTATTCTAAACGCTGTTAATTAGATGTTATATTAAAATAAAAATATATTTTAAAAGATGATTTTTAGACTCATGAAATAATGTTTTTCTATTTTAATAGATCGACTTATAAATATCAATAAAATGGATGTCATCCAGGTTACTGTGATGATATTGAAAAGTTTAAGATATTTTAGATTTGAAAATTCCAATTTTCCTTTATTGTATGAATGGTATTTAAAACAATAGTCAGTAGTTCGTAAAGTATTATAATTGTGGGGTGTATTATATAATATGACAAAAAGAAAAAAAACCCCACGTAGTTTATTATTGAATGATGATGTATTAAGTCTTTCGGTGAATGTGGTTAAAGATTTGTTAGGGTTGAATTCAGCCCCCTAATGTTGTGTATAGTGATAGAACTATTGTTTGCCATCTTCTTAACGCCTGTGTCTAAAACTAGTGTTAATAACGTTAGTGATCTTTGTATTGATGCTCTCTGAAGGAACCATTAGATTATAGGCTTCGTAATCTTGATTTAGATGGAATT
>JAITEE010000110.1 GCA_031282205.1 Candidatus Methanovirga aequatorialis
TAGTGATTTGTATATTTTATAATTTTATTTTTTCTTTATTTTTATAGCAAACTATTTATATAACATCTTCTAAACGCAATTTTTAGCTAATTAAACATATAAATAAAAACTAAAAAATATAAGAAATACTATATATAAGTCTGTGAAGACAAATTGTTTGTAGGTGTGGGTTTAATTTGGATCATGCTAATATTTATTGGTCCACACCTATTTAAAGATTATCAACACAACTATATACTATTTAGATTGAAATAATGTTGAATGTAAAAATCCGCAAAAAATCTTAGTCGATCATGTGAATTTTTTTACAGTGTCGTTCAGTCAGTCAAGGTTGGTTTAATATTTTAGTTGGTATAGATTGTTTCTTTTATTTTTGATGATTGGTAATTTTTTTCTTACTATGGATATTTCGTTTAAATCGATTTCAGCTATTAATAGCTCTTCTTCGCTGTTTGCTTCAGCTATGATTTTTTCAAGGGGGTTGACTATTAGTGAGTGTCTGTAGGCTTGATAGGATTGGTTTTTGTTTAGTGATGTGGAGACGCCTATTGTGAAGATTTGATTGTCCACTGCTTTTGCTTGTAGTAGGAGTTTCCAGTGTAATGGTCCTGTGGTTAGGTTGAATTCTCCTGGAAATATTAATATTTCAGCTCCTTTTAGGGTCATAACAGTTGAAAGTTCTGAAAATCTAATATCAAAACAGAGGAAATAAAAAGCCTAATAACTTTTTAATTGTTTTAAAAAAGTTTTCGTTGATTTGTAGTGTTTTGCGAAATTGTTTTTATAAATCCAACAATTTTTCAATTAATTTTGGACTTCCACATAACATAATTTTTATTAAAAATTCATTTTAAAATTTGATTTAATTAATAGTCCATATTTGTCCAATATTTGTTTAGGGCAAAAACAATTTAATTTTGCAATTCATTGTAAATTGTCTGTTAATTATAACACTGTGTTTATTTTTGTTTTAATTATTTAATGGCCAAATATCTGTTTAATTGATTAAATTGATCAGTTGAGCCAGTAACACTCTCTTAGAATAAAGATTCTGGTATTTTAATATACTCCATAAAATTATATAAACTTCAACTATCAAACCTATTACAATATAAAATTTTATCAAACTTTACCGTAGATATAGTAAATTAATTAAGTTTAATTGGTAATGTATAGGTGTTTAAATGAAGGGTGGAGAAGCCATAATAAAATCCCTTAAAGAAGAGGGGACGGATGTTATATTTGGATATCCAGGGGGACAAATTCTTCCATTTTATGACATGATTTATGAATCCGATTTAAAACATATTCTTGTAAGACATGAACAATCTGCTGTTCATGCAGCTGATGGTTATGCACGAGCATCAGGGAAGGTTGGTGTTTGTGTAACCACATCAGGACCTGGAGCCACAAACATGATTACAGGAATAGCTACTGCTAATATTGATTCATCACCAGTGGTTGCAATATCTGGTCAGGTTGCAACGAGTTTAATTGGAAATGATGCATTTCAAGAGGTGGATATGATAGGAATAACCATGCCAATTACAAAACATAACTATCAACCAAGCAATCCTGAGAAGATTCCATCCATTATAAAAAAGAGTTTTGAAATTGCATCTACTGGAAGACCAGGTCCTATAGTTGTAGATGTTCCTAAAAATGTCCAGGAAGGGGAACTTAAATATTATAAAAAAGATTTATTTCAAACTCCAGGATACAATCCTAACTTAGAAGGAAATATTAAGCAAATAAGAAAAGCTGTCGAATTAATAAAATCTTCCAAAAAATTAGTTTTACTTGCTGGTGGTGGAATAATAATATCTGACGCTTCAAAAGAATTAAAAGAATTTTCAGATTTGATCAATGCTCCTGTAACTACGACTATGATGGGTAAAGGATCGTATCCAGAAGATGATGATAAATCACTTGGAATGATTGGAATGCATGGAAGAAAAGCTGCAAATTTATCTATTGAAGATTGTGACTGTTTAATTGTGATTGGCTGTAGGTTTTCAGATAGAACCTCATGTAGCTTGGATAATTTTAACCATACTAAAATCGTACATATCGATATTGACCCTGCGGAGATAGGTAAAAATGTTAATATAGATATTCCGATTGTTGGTGATGGAAAACAGGTTTTAAAATCCTTGACATCCGTAATAAAAAAGGAAAAAATTAAATTTTCAGATGGTTGGATTAAGGAAACTATGAAAATGAGGAGAGACTACCATCCTAAAATGAATTATGACGACTACCCACTAAAACCTCAACAGGTTATAAAAGAGATGTCGGAAGTTTTAAATGACGACACGATTATAACTACAGATGTTGGTCAACATCAAATGTGGATGGCTCGTTACTTTAATACAAATAAACCAAGGAAATTTATAAGTTCGGGGGGACTTGGAACAATGGGATTTGGTTTTCCATCAGCTATTGGAGCAAAGGCAGCGTTCCCTGAGTCTGATGTCATCACAGTCACAGGTGATGGTGGGTTTTTAATGGTCTGTCAAGACTTAGCAACCATTAAAGAATATGATTTACCAGTGACTATTTGTCTCTTTGAAAATAGAACCTTAGGAATGGTTTATCAATGGCAAGAACTTTTTTATGGTAAACGTTTTTCACATTCTAAGTTAGGTGAGTACCCTGATTTTATAAAGTTAGCTGAAAGTTTTGGGATTAATGGAGAATATGTTGAAAAGGTTGGAGAAACTAAAAATGCTCTTAAAACAGCTATTAAATCTGGAGAATCTACTTTGTTAAACATTTTAATCGATAAATCGGAAACTTTACCAATGGTTCCTCCTGGCTGTCGATTAAATGAGATTCATGGGGAGTATAAAACTGACAAGCCATGGTTAAATGGTGAATGATTTAAAGTTGAAATCAGGAAATTTAAGATTGAAAAAAAACATATTAACTGAGAAATTTAAGGAAATGATTGAGATGGAAAGTCATATTATTAGTACTTTAGTAGAGGATCGTCCTGGGGTACTTCAAAAGGTCACAAGTTTATTTACAAGAAGAGGATTTAACATTGATAGTATAACGGTTGGAGAGTCAGAAACAGAACACTTGGCAAGAATGGTGTTCGTGGTTAACGGTGATAAAAAAATTCTTGAACAAGTCACAAAACAGTTGAATAAATTGGTGGACGTTATAAAGGTTAGAAGTCTAGATCCTGAAATAACGATTAGGCGAGAACTTTGTTTAGTAAAGGTTAAAGTAGAAAATGAACAGAAAAGAGGGGAAATAATTCAACTTACAGACATTTTTAAGGGAGATATTCTTGATGTTGGTGAAAATAGCTTAACAGTTGAGATAACGGGCAATCCATCGAAAATAAATAGTTTTATATCTTTATTAAAAGGTTTTGGCATTAAAAAAATTGCAAAAACTGGATCAACGGCTCTTGAAAGAGATTTTAAATTGCAATAATTGATATGAATAACTTAAATTATTATAGTAAATTGCAAAATTAAATTTTTATCATTCAAATAAATATTGGAAATTATAATAAATTTTTATTATTTTTAAAATGCTTTATTTTTTATTTTATTAATAATTTAAAGATTATT
>JAITEE010000212.1 GCA_031282205.1 Candidatus Methanovirga aequatorialis
TTGGAGTTTTTTAAAAATCAACACTTACTTATAAAGAAAACGTCAAAAATTGAAAAAAATTCCACAAAATTTTACAGTCTCATCAATACAAACATATTAACTTGACAACATTGACCCTCTTACCATAATAAACTATATTTAATCAAACAAGTAAATTGTATATATCAACCGTGATTGATCAATTAGGGAGATAACCAATATATAAGACTTAACTTTACCGATGATCCAGCTTAATACTACGTCTTCTTAGGGCGTAGATGGATGCTGGAAGTAATGTTACATAAATGACAAAAAAAGCAATATAAAAAGCATATATTAGTACTGTTAAATGCATAACTAATACAAGTGGCTACTAAAATGACAAAAGAAGTAATGAAATCATTTAAATACAGTATCTATCCCTCTTTTGAGCGGGAAGCTCATATTAATTTCAATAAATTAAATAGTTATTTTATTACGTTAACGACCTACCGTTGAAACCAATATTTTAAATCGTTATTAAAACAAACCATATCTTAATCCTTGATTTAATACGAGAGTGTTTAAAACATGAAAAAAGAGTGTTTAAAAATTATTGGAACAGCTCATGTTTCCAAAGAAAGCGTTGAAGAAGTAAAAGAAGTTATTAACGAACAACATCCAGAAGTTGTGGCTATTGAGCTTGACTCTGGAAGATATGGGCGTTTAATTCAGGAAAGAGATGGTGTCGAAGAAGAACATATTTCAATCACCAAGATTATTAAAGAAGACAAGGTTGGACTTTTTTTTGCAAGTGCCATACTAACATTAGTTCAGAGCAAAATTGGTGCTGAATTGGATGTTAAACCTGGTTCTGAAATGATAGCCGCAATAGAAGCTGGAGAAGAAAATGGTGCAGAAATAGCTTTAATAGATCGAGACATAAACGTCACACTGCAAAGGGCAATGAACAAAATGGGTTTTTATGAAAAACTTAAATTCGCTTTTAGTCTTATTTATTCACTATTCGATGAAGATGAGGATGACAAAATAGAAAGTATTGAAGACTTAAAGAAACAAGATGTATTAGAAGAAGTTATGGAATACTTTAAAGAGAAGTCACCTTCAGTGTATAAAGTCCTTGTTCAAGAAAGAGATGCGTACTTAGCAAAATCCATACTCGATATTGAAAAAGATCACGTCATCGTCGTGGTCGGTGCAGGACATAAAAAAGGCATAAATCACTACTTAAACAATCCAGAACAAATACCGCCAATAGAAGAACTCACGGACACCCAAAAAAAAGGTTTGCCCTGGGTTAAAATTGTTCTAGCTCTAATACCTATATCGTTTGTTGCAATATTCATAGTAGCCTTTTTAAAAGGAATCGATATAACCTACAATTTATTTGAATTTATTTTGATCGGTGGAAGTTGTGCATTTTTAGGTTCCATTCTCTCTGGTTCAAAAATTCAATCGGCAATTGTGGGATTCGTTGTAGCTCCTTTAACCATAATACATCCTTTACTTGCAGCTGGATGGTTTTCAGGATTAACAGAAGCTAAATACAGGAAATTTAAAAGAAGTGATATTGTCAACCTAACAAAAATTGAAAATTTAAAAGATTTATGGCATAATGCAATATTTAGAATTCTTTTAGTGGTTATTGGAACAAATCTTGGTGCCACCGTTGCCACTCTGGTTATACTTCCATCAAAAGTGTTTATCCCATTGGCGAGTAAAGTCTTTGGAGGTTAGAATGTATCTTATTTTTCGTTGCGACTGTGGTAGAGCTTTATATGCAAAGGAAGGTGTTGTTACAAGAAAGTGTGTTTGTGGAAAAACCTTGAAAGTGAAAGAGAGAAGAATTTTTGAAAAAGTGGAAACTGCAGAAGATGCGACCTATGCCATTCAGCAGATGCAAGAAAAGAATTATGGAAAAACTGGATTTACGACCGCTGATTCAATAAAATTCCACAGACGATTTTAATATGGATAAACCACCACCCACAATTTAAGAGACGTTAAGTTTCAAATAAAGCATTAAACATTTTTTAAACATTAATAATCTAATATTGATTACTTAAACTTAATTTAAATATTATTTGTATCATTTTAGTTAAAAAACACACACGATAATTATTTAGCAAGGTGTCTGATTTTCATGAAAAATTCAAGCTATATGAATAGTTATTTAATATATTCTAAGGACTATTTCATGGTTATTTTAAAAAGTAAACTATAAAAAAATTGTTTTAAATTCAAAATTTAGACTTTAAATCTTTCAAATTTTTAAATAAAATTGAGTATTATAAAAATAAAAAATTTGAGTTTTGTTTAACTAAAAATAAAAGTTTAACTGCTTTAAATTTAAATTAATTAAACATCTAAGAAAAATTCTGCACGGTTATTGTAATGAACCTTTCTTGAGAGATACTATGAAAAAACAAAAAAACAATCATGGTCGTCATGAAGATAGCCATAGTGATGAAATAAGTGAATGTAGTTGTTGTGCACTTGGATTATCTGAAGAAGGTGAAGATTTAAAAGATGAAACGTATGATAAACACAGCTACAAAAGTCCTTTAACTAAAATGATAATAGGATGGATACTTTTAGCCTTAGCTATTGGTTTAGAACATTTCATTACTCAACCTGTTTTGTCTTTTGGTTCTGTTATTATAAAAAATCCAGTTTCTATCTTTATTTTCTTAATTATAGTGATATTTGTTGGATTTAACATCGTAGTTAGTGGTTTTAAATCGTTGCTAAAAGGTGACCTTCAAATTGAGTTTTTAATGACTATAGCAACTACTGGAGCATTTTTAATTGGAGAAGGTCTAGAAGGAGCTTCTTTGGTACTTTTATTTTCTTTAGCTGAATACACTGAAGATTTTGCATTGGATAAATCAAAAAAATCCTTATCTGAGTTGGTTAATCTAAATCCAGATATGGCTACAGTAAAAAAAGATGGTCAAGAAATTGAAGTTAAAGTTGAGGATTTAAACGTGGGTGATGCTGTTATCGTTAAACCAGGAGATAAAATTCCAATTGATGGTATAGTTTTAGATGGAACAACTTCTGTTAATCAAGCTTCAATTACTGGAGAAAGTTTAGCTGTTAATAAAATGATTGGGGATGAAGTATATGGATCTACAATTAATGAAGAGGGCTACATTGAAATCAAAGTTACAAAGACCTTTAAAAATACAATATTCTCTAAAATCATCGATTTGATTAAAGAGTCAGGAGAGAAAAAAGCAGAAGTTGATATTTTCATCAATAGATTTGCAAGATACTACACTCCAACCATAGTTTCAATAGCTATTTTAATCACTGTTCTCCCACCGATATTTTTCCATCAAGACTTAATTGATTGGTTTAAAAGAAGCTTAGTTTTACTTGTTATTTCTTGTCCATGTGCTTTAATTATTTCAACACCCGTTTCCATAGTTTCGGCCATTACATCTGGAACCAAAAATGGTATAATAATAAAAGGTGGAAAATACGTTGAAGAGCTATCAAGAATTAAAGCTGTTTTATTTGATAAAACTGGAACTTTAACTGAAGGCAAATTAAACATATTAAACATGATCAGTGCTGGCGAGTACTCTGAAGATGAAATTGCTAAAATAGCTTGTAGTATTGAAGCTAAATCAAAACATCCAATAGCCAAGGCATTCCAAGAATATGGTGAAAGTAGAAACGTTGAGGCTTTAAATGTTGATGATTTCCAGTCCATCGCTGGCAAAGGATTAAAGGCTGTTATTAATGGAAAATCTTATTATCTGGGCAAAAAAGAATTATTTGATTACAACGATGATTTAAAAAATGTGATCGATAGTTTATTGGACGCAAATCAAGGGAAAACAAGTGTTATTTTAGGTGACGAATCTGAAATTATTGGTTTAATTACTTTAAACGATAAAATACGAGATGATGGAAAAGAAACCATAAAATATATTAAGGATTCCAATGTTAACACCATTATGTTAACTGGGGATAATGAATCAGCTGCTGAATTAGTTGCTAATCAATTATCCTTAGATAAATATTATTTTAACCTGTTACCCGAAGATAAATTGAATATTCTTGAAGACCTATCAGAAAAATATCACGACATTGCAATGGTTGGTGATGGAGTAAATGATGCTCCCTCACTTGCAAGAGCCAACGTTGGAATAGCCATGGGAATGGGTGGAGCTGATGTGGCCATTGAAACAGCTGATATTGTTTTAATGCAGGACAATATCTCCAAGGTTTCATTTTTATTAAGGTTGGCTAAAAAGACCATGAACATTGTTAAACAAAACGTTGTAATTTCAATTACCATGAAGGCAACTTTAATTATTTTAGGAGTCTTAGGATACGTCACGTTACTGGAAGCCATTATTATCGGTGATATTGGTGTTACACTTATAGTCGTAGGGAACGCCTTTAGAATAAGATAACACTCAAACAATCTAAATGATATTAAACGTCATGTTGATAGCTTAAAACGTCCTAATTTTGCATAATTTTTAAACTTTCATTTGACCGTTGGAAGTTCATATTAAAAAGAAAAATTCATACACCATAATTTACAAAAATTTTACAAATAGTTCGCATTAGATTTACAAAGTTTATACAACTACGTGTATATATTATACCATAAGTTGAAGAATATAAAAATAAATGAAGTTTCATTATATTAATATATTATAATAACTAAAATAGTTCACAAATATGAAAAAAGCACGTGTCTACGCACCAGACAACCAAACTTACTATAAAACTTACAGTTAACGACAGATATAAAAAAACTTCATTGCATCCATGTAGTACAGCCTGTGAACCATGACAGGAACATCAAAACTCTCAACTGTGAAATCATATAATCAAGTGGAAGTTAGCTCTATGACTATATGAGGCTATAAATTAATATACGTGGAGCATTGAAATGTCTAATAAGAACATGAACAATGAAATCACTGTTTATTCATCAAAAAAAGAATTGAAACACATTTTATATTGTATTCACAATGATTTAAAAGAATACAATCTATCAAACGATTGCAAATTCAGATTAAGTGTTGTCATAGAAGAGATATTTATAAACATTATAAAACATGGTTATAAAAATGTTGAAGATAATAAAGTGAAAATGTCTTATGAGATTGAAGAAGATCCTCTTGCTATAACGGTTGAATTTGTTGATGAAGGAATATTATTCAATCCCGTAATATACATGGATAATCTAGATCTATATATGGAGATTATAGGCTCAAATTACAAAGAAAGTGGTTTAGGAATCCTTATTATAAAAAACAGTGTGGATGAAATCACTTATAAAAATGATAATAACCAAAACATGTTAAAATTTAAAAAAATACTTGAATAAAGACCTTCTGTAAGATTAGGGTAAATAAAAACCATCAACATCAAACTACAAATCCGAACGGTTTAACAATATTTAAATAATATAACAAAAAGAAAGTTATATTTATAATATATGTTAAATTAAAGACAACATTTTATTATAACGATAGATTAATAATAAATATTCAAACTAAATAGTAATTATAGGTTAAATAAACTTTTAATATGTTAACGAGAGTTAAGATTATGGCTAATGTCATATTGCAGACGTTATTTAATCATATAGCAACTTAACTCTCTTACTGAATGTAAACATTATCCATACATACAAGACAAAAGTTTATAATACATTTTCATTATAATTAATAAATGAGGAAAGAATATGTCAAAGAAAGTTGTAGAAGTAAAAACCTTAAAAGAAGGAAAGTACATAATATTAGACGGAGAAGCATCCAAAATCACAAGTATTTCAACATCATCCCCAGGTAAGCATGGAGCGGCTAAAGCAAGAATTGAAGCAGTCGGTATTTTTGATAATCAGAAAAGAAGTATTACAAAGCCTGTAGATACAAAAGTTGATATTCCAATCATTGATAAAAGAGCTGGACAAATATTAGCTTTAATGGGTAAAGAAGTTCAAATCATGGATTTAGAAAGTTATAAAACTTTAGAACTCCCGTTTCCCGATGAATTAAAGGATAAACTTGGAGAAGGAACTGAAGTTGAATACATCGAAGCCTTAGGCAACCTAAAAATTATGAGAACAAAATGATTTATTTTCTCATTCAAATTACACCGAATTCTTTTCCTTTAAATAAACCATCTTCCATTTACACTAAATCCCTTCTTCTCTATTTTTCAAAAATCCTAAGAAAACAATAGCTATTTGGTTATCATCGTTCCAATACCATTTTTAGTAAAAATCTCAAGAAGAAGAGAATGTTTAATTCTACCATCAATAATATGGGCCGATTTTACACCTCCTTTAATAGCATTAACACATGTTTCTATTTTTGGAATCATGCCTCCACCTATAATCCCTCTTGCGACTAAATCATCGATATCATCTAAGTTAATTTTTCTTATTAAAGTTTCTGAATCTTTAGGATCTTCTAAAACACCTGGAACATCGGTTAAAATAATTAATTTTTCAGCGTTAAGTTCAGAAGCCAACTCACCAGCCACTGTATCAGCATTCAAATTCAATGTATCTCCATGAAAATCTATACCTATAGGAGATATTACAGGAATATAATGATTTGCTGTAAGTAATTCAATGATCTCAGGATTTATGGATTTTATCTCTCCAACTAAACCTAAATCAATAATAACCTCTTCGCCAGTTTTATTATTTTTAATTTTTTGGGGAGCTTTTTTACAGGCCGTGATTAAACTCGTATCCTTTCCAGAAAATCCAATCCCTTTGCCTCCATGTAAACCTAATTTTGAAACAATATTTGTGTTAATTTTACCAACCAAAACCATCTTAATTATTTCCATTGTCTCCTCATCTGTAATTCTCAATCCTTGAATGAATTTAGGCTCTTTACCTAACTTATTCATGGATCGTGTGATTTCTAAACCCCCACCATGAACAATAATAGGTTGCATTCCAACATACTTTAAAAGAGCAATGTCCTCTACTGTAGAGGACATCCCATCATCATCGATCATTGCCTGACCACCATACTTTATCATTATCTTTTTGGTATGGAACTTCTTTATATATGGTAAAGCTTCAACTAGTACATCAACCGTGTGCATAACATCACTTAATTTTAAATTATTTCTTTTATTTTAATTCGTTATATTATTTTTTTAAATTCACTGAATCAATTGCTTTAAAATAATCCTTTAAATATATTTCATTACATTTAAATAAACTTTTTTTTTTTGAGAGATGGTCAAAACTAATTTTTTTAAGAAAAAATTTTCTTATTTTCTAAATTAAAGCATTTTTAAAGCTTTTTAATTTTAAAATTTAGACTTTTGTCCACCTCTCTTTTAAAAAAAAAGTGTTATTCCAGAATTCAATTTTTTGAATTTTAGATGTTGAAAATTAATCTTAAATTTTAGAGAAACTTAAATGTTTAATGTTAGAAACGGGAAATTTTTTTAATTTTTATTTAAAGTTCATTTTATTATTTACTAATGAAATAAAGAATTTAAAAATCTGATAAAAATAATTATAGTGAATTGCAAAATTAAATTTTTATCATTCAAATAAATATTGGAAAATTATAATAAATTTTTATTATTTTTAAAATGCCTTATTTTTTATTTTATTAATAATTTAAAGATTATTTTTAAAAACATAATTATAAAAATAATTT
>JAITEE010000094.1 GCA_031282205.1 Candidatus Methanovirga aequatorialis
AAGCATTATTATTAAAATCTTGTCTGATTGGTGTGGTAGTGAAATTAAACACTATATTACTATTGTTGTTGGTGTATATTTGACTATCGCCTGTGTCGTTAACAAGTGTGTTAGGTGCAGAAACTAGTAATACTACACTTAAAAGGAACAATAAGATATATATATATATAGGAGAGTTTTTTCTCACTCAAAAAATTTTTACTACTCTTGAATTTCATAAACTTATTTAACATCTTCATACTAAAACTCCATTCTATATTTATGTTTAATTAGCTAAAAATCGCATTTAGAATATGTTATATAGGTTAGAATATGTTATATAAATAGTTTGCTATAAAATATACAAATCACTATAAATACAAATTCTTCCTTAGAAAGATCATTAATCATGTTTTCTTCAAAAAAATAGCTTAACTATATCTTGAATTTCTGATACTTGGAATACTTCCCTCTTCATTAATTCATCATTTTTTAATACCTTTTTATAACTGAACAGTACACTATCTAAAGCATTGAATGAAGAAAGTATATTTTCTTCACTAAAAGACTCCTATAGATTTACTTCATGTTGAAGTCGAAGATTGTTATTTTGGAAAATAAGATCTTCAAAATATCTTAAAAAGTCAACAAGCATAGAAAAACCTTACTTATTCCATCTAATAAAAAAACAGAGTTATCTGAATAAAAAACAGACATGTTTTCCCCTCCATAATATAAACAAACGCAAAAACATTATAAATGTTATCATATAAAAACACAAATCAATTTTAATATGACTTATTTTATAGAAAATAGCTATTAAATCATAGATTATTAATCTAAACTCTTGTTGTGGAAGAAATTATAAACATTTTCAGCGGATTTCTTATCCATTCCATTAACCTTTGACAAACTATCAATAGAAGTCTTCTTAATAGTTTCAATGTTACCAAATTCTCTTAAAAGATTTATTTTCCTTTTTTCCCCAATACCCTGAATATCAGAAAGGATGGAGTGTTCAAAACTTTTTGACCTTAACTGTCTATGATATGAAACTGCAAATCTATGTGCTTCATCTCTAACTCTTTGAAGTAAATGTAGACCTTGATTATTTTTTGGAATAATAATAGGAAAACTACTTTGAGGTATAAAAACCTCTTCAAACTCCTTAGCAAGTCCGATAATGGGAATATGTTCCAAACCATACTCCTTCAAAACCTCCACCCCTACGTTTAACTGTCCTTTCCCACCATCAATTAGTATTAAGTTAGGTTCTTTTAAATCTTCCCTTGAATTTTTAACATGACCTTCAGAGCTTTTATCATGAAGTGCAAGTGGTTTAAATCTCCTCTGTAATAACTCTCTCATCATCCCATAGTCATCAGGCCCAGGAGTTTTTAGTTTGAATTTCCTATATTCTTTTTTATCTGGTTTTGAATCTAAAAATGATACCTTAGAACCAACAGCAAACACTCCAGAAATATTTGAAACATCGTACCCCTCAATTAACCGTGGCAGCTTCTCCAATTTCAAGTATCTCTTAAGTTCTATCATCGAACTTTTCATCTTTCGTTTCTGCTTTCGGATAATATCTGCATTTTTAACGGCCATTCTAAGTAATCTTAATTCAGCTCCATTTTCAGCGATTATAATTTTAACCTTTGAATCAACATCCACATTCAGTTCATCAATTTTTCCTAGATTGGTCTCCTCATCGTTATTCTTTTTAATATTATTTTTATTTAATGTATCTATTTCATTGGATTTTAAATCAGATAAATATTCAAGAACAAGATCCTTATCAGAAATCTCTCCTTCAACGATTATATCCTTAGGAACACTTCTCAAAGGCCCATAGAACTGTTGGATAAATGCAGATAAAATATCTCTGCGATCTTGATTTTCAGTCCCAAACATCAAAAAATCATCTTTTCCAATAATTTTACCGTTTCTAACTGATAAAACAACCACTATTACCCTATTTTTATCATGAGAGAGTGCTATTATGTCTTGATCTAAATCATTTTCAAAAACAACGAACTGTCTCTCCATAACCTCCTTAATTGAATTAATCTGATCTCTTAAAACAGCCGCTTTTTCATATTCTTGTTTAATAGCTACTTCCTCCATTTCTTCTTCAAGGTCCTTTATTATTTGATTGTACTTTCCATTAAAAAAAAGGTCAACTTTGTCTATTATCTTTCTATACTCTTTTTGTGAGATACCATCATCACATGGGGCATAACATAGATCTATTTGATTGTTTAAACATGGCCCATCCATGTTTTTACATGTTCTAATTTTAAATAAGGATTTTAAAAATTTAACAGTTTTCTTAACAGATCCTACATCTGTAAAAGGTCCGTAGTAGGTACCACCAGTGGTTATATTTCTTGTTATATTCAATCGAGGATAGTTTTCATTTACAATTTTAACGTAAGGATACCTTTTGTCATCTTTCAATCTTATATTATATCGTGGTCTATGCTTTTTAATAAGGTTTGCTTCAAGAATCAATGCCTCTTTTTCGGATTCTGTAATCATATACTCTAAACTATGAAAGTGTTTCATTAAAACGTGGGTTTTTGGACTTTCATGTTTATCTTTAAAGTAGGATCTAACTCTCTTTTTTAATGATTTTGATTTTCCAATGTATATGATCTTATCGTCTTTATCCTTCATAAAGTATATTCCTGGTTTTTCAGGAAGATCATTCGCAGATTTTACTTTTGTTGACATAACAACTCATTTAATTAATTGTTTGATCTATATTCCATTAAAAAAAAATGTTATAAAAGTACACTTTGTAGTCTCTTGCGAAATTAATTCGATTAAACCATATTTTTTTATCAAGGTTTCATATTTTCATGAAAAATTCAAGATAGACGAATAGTTATTTAACATGTTTTAATAGCTATTTCATGGTAATTTTAAAAAGTACATTAGAAAAATCGTTGAAATTCAAAATTTAGACTTTAAATCTTTTAAATTTTTAAATAAAATTAATACTATAAAAATAAAAAATTTAAATTTTATTTAACTAAAAAATAAAAGATCAGACTCCTTTAAACTCAAAATAAAAGGTATTTAACTATTTATAAAATTTATTTTATTTTATTATGTTGGAAAACTGTTAATTTTTTGATTTGAGGTTTTCATGGTTCTATTTTCATGATTATTTTTTAGATTATCTGTACTTTTAAAAAATATGGTAATCTTGATGATGAATGATATTAAATGTCTATGGAAATTCCGTGAATTTTTTATATTTTCCAGACACTTTGTTTATAAACTATCAATATCTAATATATATGTGAATATATATGAATCAATGTATTAAATATGGATAACTGTACTAATTATTAAATTAGCTCATCTAAAGGAGTTTTAACAATTTTATAGCTTATATTTTCTCCATATTTATTGTAAGCCATGATATCATCAACTCCATAAGGTCGGCATACTATCATATGAAATACACCCCTCTTTGCAAAACTATCCAAATCGGTGTTGGAAGGTAAAGCACTTGGTCCAGGATGACTATGAACAGAACCCCAATTTTTCATTGTAACAGGTAACATGCCAGTATTCATTATAACTCCTTCATATGATGATTCAACAGGTAAAAAAATCAATCCCGTGATTATTAAAACCTTGTTATCAATTCTCCCATCAAGAAGTGCCATGAATTCATTTGGATCTGCACTTCTTGCATAATGCAGAATCGAGTCTATGACCTCGTCATGAACGTGAACTTCATCAAAATCGTAATCCGATGAATTAAATATACCTGAAAGAAATTTTTCAAACATAAAAACACATTTGGATATTCTCTTCCTTTTTTAAACTGAATTTATAGTATCTTCTTAACATCCGATATCTGTATCCATCTATGATTTCCCCTATAGAGAACCTTAATGTTGTTATGTTTAATTTCTAAAATTTCACTTAAATATGATTCATCGTTGTAATTAAATATTATATGTCTCCCAACGGATAATTTTCCTAAGTTGTTATCGTATGCAAGTGATAAATCATTAGAGCCAACCGAAGATTTTTCTTGTTCATTTAAATTAGGAGTTGATTTAGTCTTTAAGTTATTATCTCCATTATCAATCGCTTTTAAATCTTTATTTCTCAAACTCTTGTTCTTTAAATTATCGTCCCCATCGTATGATAACTCATTATTTAATATACTTTCATCATTCGTTAAAAAAGAGATTTTTGACTCTGATTTGTTTGATGACGAGTTTTTATAGTCCTTTGAATGTTCATCACTATCTTTAAAATTGTCTATAAGTTCCTTCTGGTTTTCCATCATAGGTTCATTCCATGATTTAGCAACAAAGTCATGATCTTCTTCATTATCAATATCTAACTTGTTTAAATTCCCATTCATGTCATTATTTAAATCTATATCCTCACTTCCCCATTCATTCAAAGTCACGTTCTGATTCTCTTCTTTATTATCTTGTTTATTATTTAAGTCCTGATTATACTCACTATCAATTAAATCTCTACTTAAATCTTTATTTAGTTTTTTATTTTGATGATCAGGAACGGTTGAAAAATCATTTACCTTTTCTGTGCTTCTATTGATCAAATCTAAATTTTTAAATTTACTTTTATTAACCAATTCAGATCTATTTTTATTTATGAATCCATTTTTAAGAGGATCCACTTTATCTTTAACATATTTAACTTTATTTTTAACAAGGTAGGTTTTATCCTTGATATATTTATTTTTATTATCAATAACTTTACTGTTTTTATTATTAATATATGGATAGACCCATTTTTTAACGTAAGGGTAGAACAGCACTATCAGCATAACGAAAGTTGCTGACATTGAAAATATCAAAATAAATTCTAAAATTTCGCGTGGTATCATGGTTATTCACTAAATTACAACATATTTTCTCTAAGTATAATTAATTAACAGACCCATATAGTCTATGGTGCAGATTTAATAAAAAGTTGATGGGTTTATATTAAAAAAAAAACAAAGACAACTAAAACATGACAATGATTTTTTTTAGTAATGAAAATTATTTTTTTAGTATATATATCTATTAATCATATAAATAATTTTTTAAATATATTTATAAATTCCTTAATTTATATATTACTTATTATACTAATTACGGTTTAATAAAAATAATTTTAATAACCACGAGCTACGCTCTAGTTTATTATAAGAAAAAACTGGAAAACAGGTCCGAAACTATTGAAAAGCCACCGTTTCTTCCAGGTCTACGTAATTTTACATCCATTTAAATATTTTGATGCCTCTTTTAAATTAGAAAACAAATAAATTATTACAAATCT
Source organism: Candidatus Methanovirga aequatorialis (assembly GCA_031282205.1). Lineage (GTDB taxonomy): Archaea > Methanobacteriota > Methanobacteria > Methanobacteriales > Methanobacteriaceae > Methanovirga > Methanovirga aequatorialis. The sequence continues at coordinate 5,308 of JAITEE010000094.1, forward strand.
GATCGATTTAAAGTGATTCTATGAATGATTTAGAGAAAATTGTATATGAATATGGGCTTTTAAACGCTAAAAAACACAAAGGTAAAGCCAATCCTGGTGCTGTTATTGGTTCTATCATGAGTACTCATAGTGAGCTTAGACCTAAAGCAAAAGAGATAGGTCAAATTGCAAATTCAATCGTTAAAAATATTAATGAAATGAGTATTGAAGACCAAAATACAGAGATAACAAATTTAGGGCTTAAAACATTTGAAAAAAAGAAAAAAGTAGAAGAAGGCTTACCTGACTTGAACAATGTTAATGGAAACGTGGTTATGAGATTTGCACCAAATCCAAGTGGTCCTCTACATATAGGTCACGTGCGAGCAGTGGTATCCAACAACGAATATGTGAAAAAATACAAGGGAAGATTGATATTAAGAATAGAGGACACAGACCCCAAAAGAATATACGAACCAGCATATAAAATGATTGAAGAAGACCTTAAATGGTTAACAGTTAAAGCAGATGAAATAGCCTATCAAAGTGATAGGTTCCCCATTTACTATGAATACGCTGAAAAACTTATAAAACTTTCCAAGGCTTATGTTTGTAGATGTAGTGGAGATGAATTCAAGAGATTAAAAGACGAATCAAAATCATGTCCATGTAGAAACCTATCCGTTGAAGAAAACATGAAGTTATGGAACGAATTTCCAAACATGAAAGTAGGTCAAGCTGTTTTAAGAGTGAAAACTGATTTAAACCATAAAAATCCAGCCATTCGTGATTGGGTATCCATGCGACTTGTAAATGAAACACATCCTAGATTCGGGGATAAATACAGGGTCTATCCAATGATGAACTTCTCAGTAGCTATTGATGACCATTTAATGGGAATCACACATGTACTAAGAGGTAAAGATCATTTAGCCAACGGTGAAAAACAGAAATATCTATATGAGCATTTAAATTGGAAAGTTCCTGAATTTATTCATTATGGAAAATTAAAAATGGAAGACATTCCATTAAGCACATCGAAGGCACTTGCAGGTATTGAAGATGGAACCTACACTGGTTGGGATGATCCTCGGCTTGGAACATTAAGAGCAATAGGAAGAAGAGGAATTCAAGCCAAAACGATAGTTGATTTAATGATCGAAATTGGAGTTAAAATATCTGATTCAACCCTCAGCTGGAAAAAGATATATGGGCTTAATAGAAAAATTCTAGAGAAAGTTGCAAACAGATACTTCTTTGTTTTAAGCCCCGTAAAAATCAAGATCAATGACAACGAGAAATTTTCACGAAGTAGTCCCCTAAAAATTAAAAGACCTCTTCATCCAGATTTTCTAAAAAGAGGAGATCGTGAACTTTTTTTTAATGGTGAAGCCTATATATCAAGTGATGATTTCGAAGATGGCCTTATAAGATTAATGGATTGTGTTAATATCACCATTTTTAATGGTCAAGCAACTTTCCACAGTAGTTCATTTGAACAGGCTCGAGAAGAAAAGGCTAAAATCATCCAATGGGTTCCAGTGAATGAAAACATGAATGTTGATATAGTGATGAGTGATAACTCAATAGTCAAAGGGTTATGTGAAGTTACAGTGGGAAATCTTAATGTTGGAGATATTGTTCAATTTGAAAGGTTTGGATTCGCACGACTTGACAGCAAAGAAAAGGATAGATTAGTCTTTTACTTTGCACATAAATAAATATTTATAATTATAGAACCCTTGAAATAATTCTTTTAATTGGTTCCTATCCTAAACACCATTTATATTCGTTTTTTCATGATTAAATTATTTAAAGTTAATATTTTTAATATTAAAAATTTTATAATTCAAATTCATTAAATTAAATAACGTTTAAAATGATTTCTTTAAAATAAAGAAAAGCCTCATTTTCTAACCTTAAAAACCAAGATTTTTAAAATAAAGAAAAACCTCATTCTCTAATTTTAAAAATTAAAGTTTTTAAAGGAAACAAAAATTCAAAGAGTTCCTTAAACATGACAAATATTTACTACGAATTATATTTAAGATAGGAATATTTTGGAGGTGAAAACTTTACACTCCCAAATTTCTCGTTTCTAAAAGGTTGGATATAAACTGTGTTTTAGCCGTTCCTTCTACAAATTCTGCGAGATCACCTGCCTCTTCAACAGTCGATCCTATTGCAACAACACCATGATTCTCTAAAATTAAAACATCCTCATTTTTAATAGCTATTGATGCATGTTTAGCTAATTCATGACTTCCAGGAATTTTATACGGAATTTTTTTAATATGTTCCCTCTCAATCTTGCCAAAACCCTCTAATCGCTTGAGATTCATATTTGAAAAAGAAAATCCTGTAGCATAAGGCGAATGTGTGTGTACTATTCCATTGACATCTTCTCTTTCCCTATAAATAGCTAAATGCGTTTCTAATTCAGATGAAGGAACACCGCTGGTTAAAACATCTCCATCAATGTTTGTCAATACAAGATCCTCTTGTCTGAGTCTATTTAATGATTTAAGTGTAGGAGTAATAGCTATTAAATCTTCACCATTTTCTCTCCTGCGACCACTAACGTTACCTGCCTTACCAAGTACTAAATTTCTCTCAAAAATATATTTAGAAACCTTAAGAACATCTTCAACTAAATCCATGATTTATTCTCCATTAAAAAACTTCAATTCATTGTAGTTGCCTCTGTGAAGAACAGGAACAATACCTGCAGTTGGGGTGATATTACGTGTTTTCTGAAATTCTGTCTGTGTCTGAAACGTTCCTGAGTTTATTAAATGAACACCATTATAAAGCTTGTATCTATTTATGTGAACGTGGCCAGTGTGGAAGATATCTGGAATCTCATCAATCACTAAATGGTCTTCAAGTTCTGATGCTAAAGGAGTTCTTTCACCATAAATTGGGGCTAAATGACGCATTTTAAGCATTTTTTCCATTAGTACATCATTTTTTTCATGGGACATTCCTTTAATGGTTATCGCCAGATCATCAAACCCTCTTCCATGATATATGAGCGTGTTTAACCCCTCTATATTAACCACCGCTGGATTACTTACAAGTTCAATGTTGTTCAATTTGTAGAGAGATTTTGCATATTTTTCTGGAATGGCAGTTTGTGGTTCAGCCACTCTTGATGCATCGTGGTTTCCAGGACAAAGAATAATTTTAACATCTGACCTAACATCTCCAAGATATCTCGCTGCTTCTTCATACTGTTGAGCAATATCCTTAATGGCTAATTCTTTATCTTGATTAGGATAAATCCCAATACCATCAACAAGATCACCAGCTATTATTAAATATTTAACATCGTTCCCCATATCTATCTGTTCATCAGTCCCAAAATCCCCATTAATCCATTTTATAAACTTAGAAAATGAATCGTCTAAGAAGTTTAGACTTCCAATATGCACATCTGAAATAAAAGCCATTGAAAAATCCATTGGTTTAGTATCCACTCTTTGAACCCCAGGATAAACTATACTTGAGGAAATAGCTAAACTTCCTTTCTTCTCACCAATTAAACCTAGTACTTCATCTTTAACTAATTTTTCTGACTCGTTGAAAAGATCTTGATTATTTTTATGGAAAAGAACAGAGATTACACCAGTATCATCTTCAAAATCTATCATTCTATGACCATTCTTCGTTTTTTTAATATCATTTATCATACCAACAATGTTAAACTCAGTACTTCCCACAACATCTTTTATTTTTTGAGGAACTTTAAGTTCTGCTCTTCTAGAGAGGATTTTTGATAATTTTTCAAATCTGTTACCAAAATAGTTAACTAAATTGGTGATCTCACCACTCGTATATGATTTATTAGTTGTGTCTTGAATGATCTCAAAGTTGTACTCTCTATCAACACTATTCAAATTTCTAAAACATTTTGAAGGATCAAACTCTTTAACTTGATTTAAATTCTTTTTAATTACTTCACTTTGACCTTTGTACCTCCTTCCTTTTTTAATAGAATTCTTATTTTCTATTCCATCGGCATTCTTATTTAGATCCTCATTTTTAAGCTCTGTTTTGACAGTTTCATTAATCACATTTTTTTCATGGCTTTTTTGAGATTCTGAAGCCAAATCGTTCTGATCAATTTCACCGCCGTCCTTGGTTGAAGCGTTTGAAGAAAGTTGATTACCTAGGTTATCATTAAATTCAAAATTTCGACCATCCTTACCATCACCATCCAAAGTCCGTTTTAAGTCATCTTCAGTCGTATCATCTTCACTTAGATATCCCAATAAAAATTCTTCATCTAAGTGAAACAGCTCTTTTTTTGAAAATTTAGATCTAATCTTCAATATTAGATCCGTTGTAAAAATTAAAGGATTCTCCAAATTGATTATTCTCTCGTATACCTCTGGAGATATGTTTATTCCTTTCTCAGCAAACTTGTATATTATCTCTCTCATAAAAATCAGTTAAGTAGTAATATCTTACACGCAATTTTTATTATTTTATTTCTTATTGCTCCAACGTTTTAAATTAGGTAAAGTATTCAAAGCTAATTCTTTAGCTTATTTTTCACTCATGCCCATTTTAATAGCTATTTGAATATTTTTTTCTATTTTTTTCTCCAATGAAATACCTTCATCTTTAAATTTTCCATTCTCAAAACAAAAACCACGGTAATAAAAATATATAATTATATATCGTTTCTCAAAGTAAATTTTTTCTGTTTTAAATTTTTCATTTGATTATTATAACGATATTATTTTCAAATAATAAAATAACTTTAATGTTGACTTAAATAAAATTTTAAATAAAATTATAAAATTTTCTTCACCAAATATTTCATTAGAAATTTTTTTTTTAAGATTTTCCAATTCATTATCATCAATACTTATAAAAATAACACCATCATCTGTTAGTAGGTTTCTGGCTAACTTTAGACGAGGACACATCATATTAAGCCAAATTAGTATGACATCTTCTGTTTGACTCTGAATTGGTTGAAACCTTTAATTTAGACTCTGAATTGCCATTAATTTGTTTGTTTGTGTAGAAATTACTTGTCTTGTTTGCTCTAAGTAATTCTCTAAATTATCCATGTAATTGTCTTTGTAGATGAAATCGTTACTTGTGTTGTAGGGTGGATCTATGTAGGTTTTTTGTAGGAGTTTCAGGACTTCAAGATTATCTCCTTCTATGTAAAGATTCTTTGTTATGTCCCAATCTTTACTTCCTTTTTACAAGGTCTTAAAGTTCCAGTTGATGGTTTTTGAGCTTCAGCTATTGTTCTTGCTTTTCCATTCCAACTGAATTATATCTTTCTGGATAATCATCTATTTCATCTGAAAGAATAATTTTTAGCTTATCAAAGTCAATTTTGTCTTCAGTTACTATTTCCAGAAATAGTTCTTTTAATTTAGATACATTTTGACTTAAAATATCTAAACTTTCGCCATTTAAATTTGATTCTATCATAATAATCGTTGAAAAATTATTTAAGTTTATCTATTAATTCAGTTTATATTTTTTCTTATTTTAATGGATTTAAAATATAGTTTCACATTATAATTCACGGATAATTCCTTCAAAAACATACCATGTTAAATCGTCCATACCATTAAGACTATCTTCGCGAGTATTATTATCTTCATTATCCCTATAACTTTCTATTTCTTCAATAACTTAATTAGAGCTTCACGACCTTGAAAATTTTCACTATCAAAATCCATATTAAAACCATTATCTTCAGCCCAATCTTTAAAATAATATCCCATTTTATTCATCCACATAACTTTAAAAGTTAAAAAACTAAACATCAATTGTAATATGATCATAATTTAAATGAGGAGTTTTACTATTCTTATATACTTTTTTAAGTTGAATTAATCCATTTTTAACTAAATTTTTTACTTTAGGTTGAACTACACTAATATCTTTACCAGATAATCTTGCTAATTCGCTAATAGATTTTGGATTATCTCTTTTTATAGTATTTAGTAGTTGTAATTCTATTTCACCTAAAATTAATTCATCAGTGACTAAACTTGTTGTTCTTTTTATTTTCTCATTTGGATTTTTTAAATAATGTTTCCAGTTTTCTAAATCAACATATAATACCATATTTGTAGGATTTCTTTTAAAAGTATTTTCAGCTTCCTCAATAGATTTATATTGATTTTCCATTTCTTTAATAAATTCTAACCCAGTTTGCTCCTTAACTAAACTAATCATCATATTATCTCAACTCCTTAATTAATTTTTTAATAATTAGTTTTTTATTTTGAAAAATATGATTGTAAATAATGAAATGAATATCATCTTGATTAAAATCCTTAATTCTTATCTTTTTATCATGATTAATAGGATCTGGATGGATATGGACATATCCATGATGATAGTTATCAATTAAAATAGCATCAGGCATAATAACAACAGACCACCCTGTATCTGTCTCTACTTTATAAATAATTTTATTATTAATAAAAACTTTATCCTGATTTCTTTTAATCATGTTTCTAATATATAACCGTTAATATATATAATTTTGTTGTTTTTTTAACATCAATAATTTAAAAAAATAGACACTGTAAAGAATTCACATGATGGAGCCTAATTTTTTGAGTATTTGATATTTTTTTGCGAATTCTGTTACATTTTTTATTATTCTGTCATTCCATCGCTTAATTTGTAATGCCAAAAATGTTTCAACTCCTTTAACAGTTTTAAATAATTTCTTCAACTTATCTGGAAATACTGTCCCGAAAAAATTTTCCATTGCATTATTGGTTGATGATAATTTCTTGTTTTTGAGATGGGCAATATAACTGTTAAAATTTTCTTTTAATTTCCTCAAAAACTCATGGAATGAATCTGGCATATTATTTTTCTCATCCCATAAGTATTTTAATATTTTTTTAGCTTTTTGATAGTTCTTAGAATAAAGTAAACT
>JAITEE010000132.1 GCA_031282205.1 Candidatus Methanovirga aequatorialis
TTCTTAAATTTAAATAAAAGAACGTATGAATCTTGTAATTTTTCAACAAATCTTAAACAATTTTTTAAAGATTATATTCCAATAATAATCATTATTCTCTTATTAATATTATAAATACAACTTAATAAAATGTATTTTTAGAAAATAAGATATTTACAGCCTTAAAACATGACAGAAAAGGTTCGACAATGCTTCGATTTTTGCTCAAAATCTAACACCCTATATCAAATAAAAACGAATTCAAAAATCCACAAAAAATCATAGATATTGCTATTGATGATATAATTAATAAAGTATTAGACATTTGTAAAGGTGAAACAAATAAGAAGACTTGTAAAAATAGAGTTGCTTGAAGATGAAATAGGGTAAGGATAAACCATTTAATGTTGTGTTAATTTATGAATGGCTGGAGCTCTAATAACGTTCCCTTTATAATCAAAAACAGAACCATGACATGGACATTCCCATATTTTTTCCCCATTATCCCAATGAAGAATACATCCTTTATGTGAACATCTTCCGTTTAAAATGTAGGTATTGGAATCGTTGTCCTTATAAATAGCTAACATCCCCAGTTCACAGTTGATAATCTTACCTTCATCGTTGTTCATTTTATGTACGGTTTTCGTTATGGAGTCCGTAAATTTAATGCTCCTATTTTTGAATTTTTCGATTCTCTCATTTTCTATTTCATGTTCTTTATTTTTAAATCTTAAAGGAGAAAAAATATCTGAATAGTGGTTGTTTTTTCCTAAGATTAAATCTCTTAATATAATTCCTGATACCATTCCTGTATTCATTCCCCAGCTATTAAAACCTGTTGCAATATACGTTCCCTTCTGTGAGGTTTCACCAATTATCGCCAATCTATCCTCAGTTAGATTGTCTCCACCAGACCAAAAGTATTCAAACGATTCTACATCCAATAAATCATCACTAAATCTTCTTAAATTCTTATAAAACTCAAATCTATCGGTTGAATCATCAATTGAGTGATGTTCACCCAGAATTATTGACATTTCTCCCTTACTTGTAGGTGTCGATCTTAAAGTGTGGAACGGATTAAAAACAATGAACATGTCTTTAATATCTTTTTTAAGTAGTAGACCAAGACCATGAGACTTATTCTGATTTAAATGTTTATAAACAGAATCAGGGTCATGGATGGGTGTGTTTGTGGCAACAACAACACTTTTTCCCTTAACAGATCCATTTTCGGTTTTGGCTACTTTACGTTCTCCAAGATCTTCAACATCCAACACTCTGCTGTTTTCAAAAATAAAGGATCCACCACCATCAACATATTTACTAAGACCATGTAAATATTTTATAGGGTTGAGTTCTAATTGATTTTCATAGACTATGGCTTTACCTACATTTTCAAATGGATAAGGAACGTTGTTAACTAGTTTTCCTGGAATACCTAACTCGTTTAAAGCATTTAATTCAATATCAAGAATATCACCTTTGGTCTCATCTGAGGAGAGTATATAAAATGAAACCTCTCTAAGATCACAATCGATATTTAACTCATCTATTATCTCTTTAATCTTATTAAAACCATCAAAATAAGATTTTTTAAATTTTAATCCAAATTCTTTACCAAAAGTTGAGAGAACATGACTGTAAATTAAACTTGAAGTATAACTAAGCTTAGCCGTTGTCGTTGATGTGATGTAATGACCAATTCTTCTTGCCTCTAAGACACAAACATTTAATCCTTCTTTTTTAAGTAAAGTAGCTATTGAAAGACCAGCAACACCTCCACCTACCACAACGACATCGACCTCAATATCGTTGTTGAGAGAGTCGAAATGTAGTTTATCGGAGTTATCTAACCATAGAGGTAAATGTTTTCCTAAAATCATTGTGATCACCATATAGTACGTGGCTGTAAATGAACATGTTTTTTTAAAGTCATTAAGGTAGCAGATGAAATATAGATTTAATTGGTTTATTTAAAGACCTTTTTTAAGGCGTTATGGATGATATTAGCTGTCTTTTCTAAGGTTTCATGATCATGGGCATTGGAAATAAAACAACATTCAAATTGACTTGGTGGAATGAAAACACCATTTTTCAATAGGGCTTTAAAGTACGAGTTAAATTTATCAAGGTCTGACTTTTTAACGTCCTCATAGTTCAATATATCTCCTCCTCTAAAGTATATCTGAAACATGGATCCAAGACCAACGGAGCTTAGATCTAGAGACAAATCGGCAATGGAGTCGGAAATACACCTCCTTAAAAAGCCTCCTTTTTCATTTATTGAATCATAGACAGAGTGATTCAACACTTTTAATGTGGTAATCCCTCCACTAATGGAAATTGGGTTTCCATTAAATGTTCCTGCTTGATAAACGCCACCAGATGGAGCAATCATATTCATTATCTTTTTACCGCCTCCAAAGGCACCAATAGGAAATCCACCACCAAGAATCTTGCCAAAAGTCACTAGGTCTGGTTTCACATTAAAGTACTCCTGGGCAGAACCATAGGCCAATCTAAAACCAGTGATAACCTCATCAAAGATCAATAAAATATCATTTTCATTGGTAACCTCCCTTAAAAACTTTAAAAATCCAGGTTTAGGTTGAAGACAACCAACGTTACCCATTACAGGCTCTACGATAATGGCAGCTATCTCTTTTCCGTGTTTATCAACAAGATGACTAAGAGTTTCCTCATCGTTGAAAGGAATAGAAAAAGTATTTTTAGCTGAATCCTCAGGAACACCTAGAGAGTCAGGCTTACCAACACCATCCGAACCAGACTTTACAAGGACATCATCATGACATCCATGATATGCACCATCGAACTTAATAATTTTATTTCTTCCAGTGAACCCTCTTGCCAATCTAATGGCACTCATAGTGGCCTCGCTGCCAGAGTTAACAAACCTCACCATCTCAACACAAGGGGTTCTCTCCACCACCATCTTAGCCAATTCAATCTCATTTTCAGTGGGGGTTCCATAAATGGTCCCCATAGACAACTGTTCACCAATGACCTTAACAACGTCCTCATGACCATGGCCTAATATTACAGGTCCATAACCAAGGCAGTGATCAATATAACAATTACCATCAACGTCCCATATCATAGATCCTTGACCTTTTTTTGTAAAAAAGGGATATGGACTGAAAAGTCTAACTGGAGAATCAACTCCACCAGGTAAATATTTCCTAGCCTCAACAAATAAATCTTCTGAATTCAAAAAAACACCTAAAAATACTATCACATTGAAATATTACTAAAATATTATATTTAAATTGTTGATTAAGAATGGTTCATGAACATTACATATTAATAAACAGAGATATTATTTATAGTATTTCTATTGGTTTCTAACTCTTTCTCATTAGGAGAAATAATTTTCTCATGTTTTAAAAGTTCTATACCTTCAGGAGAGAAAACCCAACTTAAAAAGTCCTTAACATATTTATTTTCATGGTCATGTATTAGAAGTAGATATGGTCTTGTAAGTGCATATGAGCCATTGGCTATTGTTTCATCAGATATTTCAACACCATCGATCGATAATAACTTCTTAACACTATCACTAACAGTAGTATAAGAAACATAACCAATAGCTTTTTCATCATTTGCAACGGTCTGTTCAATTGCATTTGTTGAACTTTGAGTTATTGCATCACTTTTAATCTTATCACCATTCATAACAATCTCATTAAATGAAGTTAATGTTCCAGAACCAGATTCTCGTGTAAGAACATGAATTTCACAATCACTTCCTCCAACATCTTGCCAATTATTTATTTTACCACTAAAAATATCTTTAAGTTGTTGTTTTGATAAGTTTGATATATTATTTTCATGGTTTACACAAATTACAATCCCTTCATATCCTAATTCCAATTTTGTTATATTTTCGTTATCTTCATCATATAACTTCTTTGAACTGATACCAATATCTGCAATTTTTTGTTGAATACTTCTGATACCCATTCCAGAACCACCGCCTTGTACATTTATTAATAAATTAGGATTATCTTTTGAATAAACAGTAGCTAACTCTTCGGCAATAGGTTGTACAGACGTAGACCCTATAATATCTATTCTATGTGAACTTGAACCTGGATTAAATAGGAAAAATAAAAGGACTATAATTGCGATCAATAAAATAATTTTTTTAAATTTTGACTTCAACTTATCACCATCTTTTTTTATATATAAACTTTTATCAACCGTTGGTCAATATGGTTTTCTATCACCATAATTTTGTACGGAGTCAAAAGGTCGTTGTGTAGTTTTGTTTTTAATCTTAAATTTTTGAGATTTCTGTGATGTGGCTTTCTCCAGAGATTACTTTCTTTAATTCACCATTATCTAACTCTAAAATTAAAGATCCTTGATTGTTAATCCCTACAACATATCCTTTTAAAATCTTTCCAAAAGGTTGTTCTATTACGACGTAACTACCAATTGTTTGAGAAAGACTTCTCCATTCATATAAAATTTCTTCGAAATCTTCATTTTTGAAATGTTCGTATATATTTTCAAACTCTTCTAATAGGTTTTTTATAAGAATTCTTTCGTCGATATTTCTTTTTAATTCGTCTTTAAGAGTTGTAGCTCTAATTTTAGTCTTTTTAGAAATGGAATTTAGATCTAAATTACTATCAATACCTATACCAACGACGATGTAGTCAAGTGTATGGAACTTTGAATTTGCTTCTGTAAGTATTCCAGATATTTTTTTATCACCTATTAATATATCGTTAGGCCATTTAATTCGAGCATCAACACCCAGTTTTCTTATGGCTTTTGTTACAGCTACACCTGCACCTAATGTTATTAGAGAAGCCTGTTGTGGACTTATTTCTGGATGTACAATGATGGATAACCATATTCCTCCAAGTGGCGATTCCCACTTCTTTCCTCTTCTTCCTTTGCCTTTAATTTGGGATCTTGCTATGACTATTGTTCCTTCTTCAACTCCAACTCCAGCTAAAAATTTGGCTATTATATTTGTAGAGTCAACTTCTTGAAAGGCATAGATCTTATGACCAATGTACTTGGTTTTTAATTCTCCTCTGATTTTTGAAACGTTGATATTTACAGCTTTTTCAATGCCTAACTTTTTTATATAACCATCTATTTTTTTTTCATTAATTGAAACAGATTCCCCAGTACTCAAGTTAAAATCTCCGATCACTGTATCATACTTTTTATTTAAACTATAACGTTGGATCAATAAAAAACTTTTATATACACAAACACTATTATTACAACAATGTTTTATTTATTAATTACTTGTTTATATAATTAATAAATGTATTTAATATGATTTATGTTTTAATTTATGATTTATTAATATGATTTATGTTTTAATTTATGATTTATGAACTATATATTCTTATTTATACTACAACGTTTATTTATACTACAACGATCTAATTGATATATTCTCCAATAAATAAGATATTAATAACAACATTGAATAAAATGGATTTATTTTGAAATTTCAATTGGTTTAAAAATATAAATAAATGAACAAACTCGAAAGAATTTAGATAAGATGTGTTGATTGATTTGAAGGAGATATGGGATTAATGTATGAGACCTTAACATATTCTGGAGGAATTCATAAGAGTGAGGATATTAAAGAACTTATAGATGATTTAGGCGGATTTATCCTTCAAGAAAATATTATACAAATGGACCTAGTTTTAAACATGGCCATTCCCATTGAAGATCTTGATAAAATAAAGGAAAAGGCTAAAGAACTTTTAGGAGAGGTTTCTGTTGCTCCAATGGCTGGAACTGAAATAGCTATTGTGTCTCCAACCTTGGCAAGACATCATCTTCCACATGCGGCGTGTGATATTTCGGAGTATCTTCGTCGTTTTGGTGCTAAGGATAACATGATTGGTTTAGCAAGAGGTGCTGGAAAAGGAATAGCTGGAATAACTCGTAGTGAGATAAGTTTAATTGAAGAACATGATGTAGCTATTTTTGCTTTAGGTAGCTTTAAACAATGTATAATAGATAAATTTTTCTTATATAACAATATAAATATCCCTGTTATAGTCACTGGTGCTCCTGATATTGATTTAAATGATTTAGATGGTGTTGATAGATACGTTCCTGATTTAGGTCGTATTCCAAGAAGGTTAAAGAGAGGAGAGAATATAAGGGCATTGAGAGAATTAGTTAAAACAGTTGAAGAAGTTTTAGACAATAAAAGAAAGGAAATGACTTCTGATCCTCCAATAGTTCCATCTATTTTTGTTAAAAATGCAATTGAAAAACAAGTTCCAGCTGTTAATGAAGTTGGTTCTCCAACACCAGTAACAAGTCAATTGAATGGTGTTAGAGTAAAACTTAACTACGACAGGTATCATGAAGAAATTGAAAATGTTTTAATTGAAGATAAACCACTTAAGAACATAGCGGATATTAGAAGATCTCATATGTACGATTACATATGGGTTAACTTATTAAGTGAAAGCTCAATCATCCAAGACCTTTAATAGATTATAATTTAAATGGCTAAAAATATATTATTGATTAAATGAAGTTAATAGATATGAGATTTTTAATGATGGGTCCTGTCAGATCTATATTTTATGGAGTCTACCTATATTTTCTCCTATGGTTTATAAGTCTTCTTTTTGCAGATAACTACAACGTCGTTTTTATTACAATGACCATTGTGACCGTTGATTTACTATCCTTCACTGTGGAATATTTCTACTCAAATCCAATTACAAGATCTTCAATAACACTATCTGAAATACTTAAATGGTTTGCGTTGATGTATGGAATAGTAACACTTGGAATCTATATAATTCAAATGGCTATTCCCATTCCAAAATATATTTTAGTGGTAGTATATTCACTCGTTGTTGTGGTAGGAATTTATGGATATGTAAACGCTCATAGAGTTATCATAACAGGACACGATCTTGAACTTGATAACTTAAATGAGGAGCTTACCGTTGTTCATATTTCAGATTTGCACGTAGGCTCAATAAGAAATAAAAAGATGTTGAAGGACTTGGTTATTAAAATTAATTCGATATCTGCAGACATAGTCATAATTTCAGGAGATTTGGCCGATGGTTACTCTCCTATTAAAGAAGACATGTTCATGGATTTAAAAAAGTCTAAAATACCTATATTTTTTGTTTCTGGCAATCATGACTACTACAGAGAAATTGATCAGCTATTAAATGCAACTGAAGTTGCAGATATTACAAGTGTTATAAATGAAAAGATTAAATTTAAGTGTTTAAATATATTTGGATTGGCTTATTCATTCGAAAATCAAGATGAACAAGAAGAAACGGTTAGGAAAATAGAGAAGATAGTTGATCCAAATCAGGTAAATATCTTGGTGTATCACGTTCCTGTTAACTGGGAATTTTTTAGATCTATAGGTTTTGATATTCAACTTTCTGGTCACACACATGGTGGACAATTTTATCCAATAAATTTAATTTTTAAAATGGCATTCCCATATCTAAGAGGTCTTTTTAGAAAAAAAAATACTTATCTATCTGTGACCGATGGTGTTGGAACAGGAAGTTCTCCATTAAGGTTGGGAACTCATAGTGAAATTGTTTTACTACATTTAAAAAAGTCCAAATTGTGAGATGTTTATCGTTAGACTTAAATCGGATGACGTTTTAGGATATGGATTATACGTGTTAAGTTTAATCTTTTTCACATTTCTTTTTTTTAATTTAACTAATCTTACATGGGCAGATGAATCTTTTACGCTGTATCGTGTGGTTCTTTTACCATACACTCAGATGATGAGTAATATAGTTATAGGGTGTTAGAAATTGAGTGAATTTTCGAGCGTTTTCCATGCTTATTTCATGATGTAACATGATTCACATATATTGAAGTCTAAAAGTACACAGTATTTAATCGTAAAAATTGAAATAAAATCAATATTAGTTTTTAAATTTAAATAAAATGATGTATAACTCTTGTAATTTCTCAATAAATCTTAAACAGTTTTTAAAGATTACATTTTAATAATAATCATTATTCTCTTATTAATATTATAAATACAATTTAATAAACTTTAAAAACATTAAATAATCCAATTTATAGTGATAATGGTAATACTTATCAATTATTAATCTAATTATTTCTTATAAAAATTCTCTAAATTAAATTTAAATAGATTATATTGGATATTGATATTTTATAATTGACAAACTTTACCAAAATCATTATAATTCAATTATTTTTCATAAAAATTCTCCAAGTTAAATTTAAATAAATGAAGTAGGATTGTTAATATTTTACATAGTGAAACTTTTCAAAGGTGACCATACAACTAGCACTGTACTAATAATACATTTATAATAAACAAGGTGTCCGAAAAATATAAAAAATTGACAAGGATTTCAATAGGTATTTAATATAATTACATCATCAGAACTCCTATATTTTTTAAAAGTACAAATAATTTTAAAAGATAATCATAAAAATAGAATCATATAAACTTTAAATCAAAAAATTAACAGTTTTACAACATAATAAAATAAAATAAATTTTATATATTAGTCAACTACATTTTATTTTAAATTTAAAGCAGTTAAACTTTTATTTTTAGTTAAACAAAACTCAAATTTTTTATTTTTATAATACTCAATTTTATTTAAAAATTTGAAAGATTTAAAGTCCAAATTTTGAATTTAAAGCAATTTTTATAGTGTACTTTTTAAAATCATCATGAAATAGTTCTTAGAATATATTAAATAACTATTCATATAGCTTGAATTTTTCATGAAAATCAGACCCCTTGATAATAAATATTGGATATAAAAAAAATTTTTGTCAAGGACTATAAACTAAATAAGGACTATAAACAAACTATTGTTATGATAAACAAACTATTGTTATGACAATTTAAATTTCATAATATTTATTAGTGTTTTATAAAAATTATTTATATTGATCTAATATTTTTTTTAATTTAAGATTTGGAATTTTGTCATGATAATTTTTATT
>JAITEE010000173.1 GCA_031282205.1 Candidatus Methanovirga aequatorialis
CAGCTGCAAAGAACACTTTTTTAAGTGTACTTTTAGCAGGGCTGATAATATCAAAGTTAACTCCAGATAACAAGACGCTACAAAGCCTCGCTGAAATGTAAAAATCTAACACCCTATAAATAATATAAGTGTTCTTCTTTTTGCAAAAAATTAAGTTTTAAACCATAGTCAAAAATAATTGTGCAAAATTCGTTCTTAGACAACATAAAATATTTCCATCCAAGAAACGCTTTCATAATATCTACCTATCAACACCATTTAATATTTCCATCCAAGAAACGCTTTCATAATATCTACCTATCAACACCATTTAATTTTTCTTTAATTTTTTTAAGAATAGCCTTATGGGTTCTTTTCACAAATTCTCCCTTGTCATTTGGTGATAAAACATCTAAATAACCTTGAGATACAAGATTAAATCCAAATGGGGATGGAATTACCGTATTTATGATCTTTATGTCAATTCGTTTTGATTCTATTAGTCCAATAACTTTTTCAGCGTTGTCAACATCCATATAATCTTCAATGACTTCCCTTTGAGACTCCTTTAAAATCGGGAAGTTAGGATCAACGTCTTCAACAAATTTTTTTAATATTTTTCCCCTAACTTGTTGTCTTCCAACCGATTTTTCCCTGCCTTTGTACCTTCTAAGAGTCATTAATGAACGGCCAGCACAATGTCTAAATCTACTCGATAATATTTCGGTTTTTTGGGTAGCTTTAATAAGAGTGTCTCTAAAAGACTCTACTTTTAAAGATTTAAAACCTTCTAATCCATAGATTTTACTATCACTACTTAAATAAAACCCGTTATCAGATATCGAAATTGTAAGATCTACATCGTATCTTTCAGATATTAAATAAGCGGTTGCTCGAGACAGTGCGTCGTTTACCTTTCGCCCATATAGGCTGTGGAAAATAACAAATTTCCTACCTCCAAAACCAGTGTAGTACTCTATTAATAAGGTATTATCAGTTGGGATTATGGCGTAAAGGTACTGTTCATTAAAGTATTCATATATCGAATTAGCTCCAAAATCATCGATACAAAGGTAACCATTTAAAAAATCCATTATCTCCTTTTTGGTTCTGTTCGCTTGAAATTTTGTTTCTAGTATTCTTCTAAATCTTTGAATTTCCATAGCCAATTCAAAAGATAGTGGAAGTTGTCCTGAAAACCATGAAGGAATAGTTGGAGGTCCAGATGCTGGTGAAACATTTATTGTCATTCCTTTAGAATAGTTGAACCTATAAACAGAACCACCAAGAACAAAGGTATCCCCTTTTTTAAGTTTATCCATGAACTCCTGATCAATTCTTCCAATAGGGTTATTGTCCACTTTCACTAAAATATTTGAACTATCTGGAATTGTACCCACGTTCGTTGAATAGATCATACGAGCTAACTTACCTTTTTTTCCAAAAATGTTCTTATCGTAGTCTATCCATATTTTAGGATAGACATATCTTTCTTCAAGCTCAACGTATTCCCCTGCAAGGTAACTGAGAACGTCTTCATATTCCTCTCTACTCAAATCGACGTAGTTATAACTTTTTCTTATTACATCATAACAGTAGTCTATATCCCAGATACTTTCAATGGCCATCCCATAGATATGTTGTGAGAGAACATCCAATGAATTCTTAGGTATTCTGAGTTTTTCAATCTTACCATCCTTAACCGATTTTAAAATTATCGAACATTCAACTAAGTCATCTCTATCCGTTACAACGATCCTACCTTTTGATTCCTCACCAATCCTATGTCCACTTCTACCAATTCTCTGTAAGGCTCGTGATACAGATTTTGGAGAGTTAATTAAAACAACCAAATCAATGTATCCAATATCTATTCCAAGTTCAAGTGAAGTTGAACTAACGACACCCTTTAATTTTCCCTCCTTCAGACTTTCTTCAGTCAACAAACGCTTTTCTTTTGAAAGAGATGAATGATGATTCATAAGGTTGTCCTTGTTGTAGTGATCTGGAAACAATTTAATAAGGTTATAAAGCACACTTTCTGCTCCTGAACGAGTGTTTGTGAAAACAAGAGTTGTTTTATGTTCCATTATTAGATCATCTAAAAGATCGTACATACCAAGTCGAGTATCTTCACTATCGGCTATTACAATATCTTCAACAGGAGAGACAACCTCAACATCCAGATTTTTTAAATAGTCAACATCAACAATTAAACAATCACGAGGAGTTCCATACTCAAAACCAACTAAAAAGTTAGCTACATCCTCAAGAGGTGAAACCGTTGCAGAAAGTCCGATTCTTGTAAAGCCACCTACCAAATGTTGTAATCGTTCGAGAGATAAATTTAAATCAACACCTCTTTTATTTTCAGCGAAGTTGTGGATTTCATCAACCACGACGTAGTTAACATTGACCAATTTCTCCCTAAACTTAGGTGCCACAAGTAAAATCGACAAGGTTTCAGGAGTTGTTATAAGGATATGAGGCGGTTTTTTCAACATCTTATTTCTTTGATATTGGGTGGTGTCTCCCGTTCTTACAGCCTTCCTAATACCAAGATCCCATTTAGCCATTTTTCCAATTTCGTTTAAAGGAATATCTAAATTTCTATCTATGTCATTATCCAACGCCTTAAGAGGAGATATGTAAACACAGTATATGTTATCTTCCAACTCATCTTTTTCTGATAAGGTTATAAGTTCACTTATAATCGATAAAAATGCAGTTAAAGTCTTACCAGAACCTGTAGGTGATGAAATAAGGATGTTGTTTTGTCTATGAACGCCCACAATCGATTGTTTTTGAGCAGGTGTAAAATCTTTAAAATTCAAATCAAACCACTTTTTAACCAAAGGATGAAGAATCTTATAAATCTCCTCCTTTGAATAGTTTTTCGTCTGTCTTTTAATCATATTAACGAACAGTCTGTTTTGTATATAACTTTTGATCAAATCATGTACTCCAAGGAATAAAAAAATGAGAGTAGCTTAATTTAGTGGTAATTTATGTATTGCCAAGTTAATTAACTACGATGATTTATCTTTATTAATTCTTAAATAAAGAAAACTTCGTTTATTCATTTGGATAATATCTAAAATACGAATAAGTGTTCCAAGACAATGAAAATCCACTACATCTATTTGATAAAACCTTAGCCAACTTGTTGGTTAAAAATTCTTCATTGTAATTTGAATCCAATCTAATCTTTAACTTGTTATCTTCATAAGAGAAAGATTTAACCTCAAGTCCATCCAAATTAGAACTTAAATTATTTAAGTTTAAATCATCAAGATTTGGTTCGATCAAATCAACCTCGTAATATTCCTGATTTGAACATGTGAAAGATAGGGTCAATCTCAAAACAATTATTAAAATCAAAACTACATGAGGAACAGCTCTTTTAAAAATAGTTTTAAATCTTGATTTATTTTTCTCTAACCTATAAATTTTTCTTCTCTTAATAAAACAGTTCAACATTTTTTTATTTCTAAATAGTTCTGCAAAAATATAATCAAAATACATTTCATCAAAGAGCACTATTAAAATACCATAAATTCCAATGATGGTAGGATTTGCAAATAAATTCCCATCTACAATTCCAATCGTTACGCAGGTTAATGAAAATATCAAAAGGATCTTAGATGGAAATAATCTATTTCTTAAAGAAAGACAGGACATAACAAACAAGGTTGGTAGAATAATTACAATTACCTTTGCTATCCAAGGAACGTAAGATACAAGTGAGTTTCCAGTGTGTATTCCAGAAGGAACGTTTATCATGGTTGAACTTATAATACTTCCAACCACAGATTTAAAAATATGACTATGAAGTAAACTTGTTGTAGCGTAGTTAGGGTCAGGTATGATGAATATTGTAAATATATCCAATCCTAAGTTTAATCGAAGAATTATCTCAAGAGATAAAGGTAGAATTATAGATATTGTAGTGATAAAAGTGACCATTTTAAGATAGTAGTTTCCAGATTTAGAGAGGTTATCAATTTTCTCCCAGGAAAAACTTAGTAAAACAAAGAATAAACCAATCAATCCAAAAAATATAATATCTTTACCTTTTGAAGAACCCATTAATATACAGTAAGTAAAAGATCGTATATATCGATCTAAATCACTAAAAAACAAACAAATCGCAACACCAACAAATATCGTTCCCAACAGTAGATATCTTATTTTCATCTCTATCCAACTTCAAATTTAATATAGAGTTTAATCACGTGTAAACAACTACTCCATTTGAAGAAATTTTAATAGTTCTTCTGCAACGGTGTTTAGCGGATCTTCATCTTTTTTATTTAAACCTAGTTGAGTATAAATTTCACCAATGTAAACGCCTTTTGCCTTTAAGGATTTAAATATTTTATCAATCAACTCATCACAAAGTTCTTTCTTTTGCATGGGTCCAAAAGGATTGGCAAAATATGTCTCACTAAATCCTACCTCTTGTGTTGTACCTTTACTCATTCGTTTGCCTGAAATAAACACTTTTTTTCCTTTTTCAAGGTCTTCAAACTCATACATTCCTTTTTTATCATCATAGTTATTTAAATAGCATAACAAATCTATCTCGTGATTTTTAGAAATAACGTTATAATTTGTGGTTTTTATAATCAATCGTGCGTTATTTTTATCTGGATTGAAAAAAATAGATCTATCCATATTTTCATAAGGTGTGCCAGGAGATAAATCATCAAGACGAATAAATGCTCCAATTTCGGTTCCTTGTGCATAGGGAATCCCATCTTCAACATGAAGACTTCCCATGTCATCAAATATAACTTCAACCTGTTTAACAATGTCATTTTCCAAGTTTTTTAGTGCCTCAATGGATTCTGATTTTCCAGCTCCAGAGTCACCAACCAACAACAATCCTTTTTTTCCATCATTTTTAAGATAAACGTTTACGAAACTTCCATGAATAGGCAACCAACCCATATTCATAACCTTTAGATTGTACAGTGTAAGTATCATCTTCTTCATGTATCCAAAGTACTCAGATTTTACATCGTATCCAACCGTTCCAATCCATAAATCTTCTTCTTCATCATAGTAAAAAAGATTTTTTGCCTGATTTCTATTGCCGAATAATAGTATTCCATCAGGTTTTGAATGTGCCACCTTAGGAGATGCCAACTCAAATAAGTTTGCAAGGGAAACCCCATTGTATATAAAATCACGATGAAAATAAATCATGAAAAAAAGATTACCTACCTTAGCAGGATATCCAAACCACGAATTTTCATCTCCATCAAACTCTAAAATTGGATTTTGGTTTGCCTCTTCAAACGCTCCTTCTCTTTTGTTTGAATTCGTAGAAATGATCATTGGTGTTCTAATCATTACAGATTCAATTATTGGTATACCATACAGATCACCATATTTATCGGATAAAAAGAAATTTTCTAATTGATAAACCAATAATGAAGCGTTTGTTCCTGTATTTAATTGTCGATAGACATTATTTTTCTCCCCAATTAAACATTGCTCTATATCCCTATAAAAAGAACGGAGTCGCCTATTAAAATAAGAATCTCGAAGAACAAAATGTGTTTCTGTTTTTCTATTAAATCGTGTTTTTGTTACACTAAATCTTCTATATGACATCCAATAATCATGAAAACCTTCAACAAATTTTAATAAAAGATTTTTATCCTTTAAGTAGTAGTTATCAAATTCATCTGGACTTACAACAAGTAAAAGTCTAAACGTCTTTAAAATTTCATATATGGCGTCATGTATGCTATCTCCTTTTAACAACCATTTATAAAGATTAAGATCCTCTTCTTTTAAATGAAGCATGTATCTTTTAGTAAATTCCTTAAAACAGGGTGAATTAAGCAATTCCTTTGTACTCGATGGGTAAGTTAAATCGAAGTTTATAATTGCTAAATTGTTGTTTAAATATAGTCCTTCATCCATTAGATTAACCTCTCAGAAGTATTGTACAACCCAAATTATAGATTTAATTGACGATTAAAATAAAAATCCCATTTAAACCTGATAAAAAAGATATATATTATATAACTTCTTCAACAAAGTACTTAAAGTTATCGATTATGGGACTTTTCAATAAAAGTTAACTCAAAGCTATTTAAAAAAATTTAACATTCATTAGATTACTTCTGTACGTAATCCTAAAAATCATGTTGGTCGTAGTTATTTATTTTCAAAGTAATATAAATATTAGCTTGACAGCATTGCTCTAAGATATAAAAAGTAAATATTTATTATTTTTTGAGATATATGATATTATTTATAATGAATATATAAATTTTACTAAATATTCTTAACAATCTTTCTGCAAAAAATTAAGTTTTGGACTATAAATCTAAATAGATAACATTGAAAATTAATATTTTATAAATTGATAAACTTTTCAAAGATGACTATAATTTAAAGTTTTTAACATCATTTCACGAAATAAAAGTTAAATATGTTCATTATCACATATAACAACCAAATGAACTACCGTTCCACTAAATTTGGCACGATGATGAAAACATATTTTTCATTAAACCACAATGTACATAAAGAATAGAAAATAGAAGATACTATGAAAAAGTAATTATTTTAATTATAGATATAAATCAATATCTAAATCTTATCTTTAATTGGTGATTTTATTGATTATCGGTGGATCAGCGTCTCAAAATCTAACAGCTAAAATCGCAGCAGAACTTGGTGATGAAGTATGTCCTGTAGAAATTAAAAAATTTCCAGATGGTGAAAAATACATAAGAATCAAAGGAAAAGTAGAAGAAGAAATGGTTCTCATTCAATCAACAGGCTATCCTCAAGATGAAAACTTAATAGAACTCATATTTTTAATCTCAAATTTAAAGGACTTAGGGGCAAAGAAAATCAAGGTCGTGACACCATACTTTGGTTATGGTAGGCAAGAAAAACGTTTTGAAGATGGAGAAGCTATTTCAGCTAAAATAGTATGTAATCTGATTGAAAGTGTAGGAACAACGGAATTTATTTCCTTGAATCTTCATGAAGACAGTTTAAAAGATTTTTTTTCAATACCAGTGCACAACCTATCAGCGATGCCTGTAATTGCAGAATATATAAAAGAGAATATAGAAAATCCTATAGTGGTTGGTCCTGATAAAGGAGCGTTAGGTTTCGCAACTGAAATAGCCAACGTTCTTAAATGTGAATCAACCTACCTATCCAAAATAAGAATATCACCAGATAAAGTTGAAACAAAAATTGTTACAGATTTCAACGACTCTAAAATAGATATCTCATCAGTAGAAGGAAAAGAAGCCGTCATAGTTGATGATATAATATCCACTGGTGGTACAATTGTTAACGCAACTAAGATACTAAAAGAACATGGAGCAAAATCTGTCGATGTTTGTTTTGTTCATCCCGTTTTGGTAAACGATGCAGTACTTAAAATATACGGTGCTGGTGTAAGGAACATAATCGGAACGGACACCTTAACATCGGATGTTAGCCATCTCTCAGTGGCAAGTATTATCACCAAATTTTTAAAAACAAAGAATAAGATAATTTAGAGGAGTCTATTCATCGTTATCTCCAAAGGTTAAGTCCGATCAAAATGAACCATCCTTAAACAATGGTATCATCCTTAAATTCTAAACTATCCCCTTTTTTTAAGCTAACCAATTTAGGTAACTTTCCAAACGTAGCTATTGAATCTCCAAGAACGATCAAAACCCCGATAATGTGATCTTCAAATCTTAAAGCCGTGTTCAATCCATTTTCAACAGCTTCACTATCCTCGTCTCCTTTAACATCGTTGGCAATAGCCGTTGCAAT
Organism: Candidatus Methanovirga aequatorialis; assembly: GCA_031282205.1. Classification (GTDB taxonomy): domain Archaea; phylum Methanobacteriota; class Methanobacteria; order Methanobacteriales; family Methanobacteriaceae; genus Methanovirga; species Methanovirga aequatorialis. The sequence continues at coordinate 7,789 of JAITEE010000173.1, forward strand.
GGCATCAGCAACACTTGATTTATTAGCCACTACAGAAACAGAATCACTTCTACCATAGCTAAATGAATATCCCACGGTCCCAGATGATGTACATAACCCAATAACGGATTTTTGAGGTTTAAATTCGAGTCCAAGTTCAGCCGATAGTGATGAATTACCAGAGTATATCCCACAAACCACCTTCCTATCTTTGTTAATAAACGAAATATCTCCACCATTATTCACTATTGAAAATTTTGAACTATTTTTTATAAGTTCTTCAACAGCTAACCCAGAAATGGTTCCTGCAACAGACGCCATAGGACCAACATTAGCTATTTCACCAGCTTCAGCCATTATTCTAACAATATCTATCTTTTCATCATCGATATAGACTGGTCTATGAGAATTAAAAAACGTGTGATGATTTGAGATATAATTCTTAAGTTCCTCTCTTTTAGATATTACGAACTCCCTTAAAAAGTCAAGTTTTATATCTGAAACTATACTCAATCTTGTTTCCTCTAAATTTAGACTCTTTTTAAACATGACAATCATCAATCATAGTATATCTATTCTAAGTTCTCCACAAACGTGAACATTGAAAATAAAATTATCTCTTGAAATAATTTTTTTAAGCTGCCCCTTCTTAAATAGTGAACAAGGTGTCCCATTTTCATGAAAACTTCACGACTCCTTTAAATGTATTTCCCCATAAATAACAATCAATCATGACACTTCCTTAAAAGTACAAATTATTCACGAATTTATCGAGATCGTATATTTAATTAGTGATTTAAGTGAAAATCCCGATAAAAAAAGACCTGTAATGGATTATTGTTTGGCAAAGTACTTAAAGTTTATCGATTAATAGAACTTTTCAAGATAGAATAGATCAAAAAAGAGTAAAAGTTATCAAATAATGTTAAAATTGGTATTATTATCATAATTTATTTGTGAACCACCAACACTTTTTGATAGTTCAAAAAAAAAGATATTAACCATAATATACTGATATATTTATATACGAGTTTATCCATAGTATAATAACATGAATATAAAAAGAAGTTTATATTATGGGTAAACTTGGTTTTACAGATGTTCCTTGTCCAAACAAAGATTGTGAAGATTATGGAAAAATTGAAAATGAGAATTTGATTGGTAATGAAAATTATCAAAGCAAAAACGGAACTGTTCATAAATACTACTGCAAAACCTGTTCTAAAAGTCGTATCCAATGCAAATACAATCTTACATGATTTAAGAACTAATGAAGAAACTGTTTTTTTAGCTTTAAAAATGATTCTAAAAGGCATGAATCTTAGATCATACAGCCGAAATCTTAGATGTTAAACTAGACACTGTCCGTAGATGATTGAAAATATCTGCTGAACATAGTGAAGAAGTTAACAAAGTATTAATGAAAAATTTGAATGTAGATAAAGTGGAACTTGATGAACTTTGGATTTTTGTTAAAAAAAAAACATTTTCAAGCATGGATTGCGAATCAAAAGAATGAAAGATGGATTATGGTTAAGCTTTGCACCACAACATAGACTGATTTTAGTATCATATCTCAGGTATGACCCAAAAATCAGCTAATAAGTGATAAAAGAAACAAGTAATAGTAATAAACAGCTTTTGATCAAACTTTTATTCACGAAATGAATTTAGGAAAATCTATGATTCTCCGTTTCTAAAAGTTTGAATGTAAAACTAATATCAAATAAACCCTAAAAACTAATGGAATTGATGAATTTATTACAATTTAAAACTTTTGTTTATTGACTGGAAGATCAAATTTAACAATATTTATATATTACTTCCCATATACTACTATATGGAAAACCATACTAATAATATAATGTAATAAAAAAAAGGAAGTTGATATATTTATGACAAAAGTAAAAACCACGATTAATATTGATTCTGAAATAATGAAAACTATTAAAATGATAGCGGTAAGTAAAAATAAAACACAAACAGAAATAATAAACACTTACCTAAAACAAAGTATAATAAATGAAACAGAAGCTACTCACAAAGAAACACTAAAAGAAAGAATAAAAAGATTGGGACTTGAAGATGAAGTAAATATAACCAATGAAAAAACATATAATCCAAAAAGTAACAATTTTAAAAAAATAATCGGGTCTGTCCAAGCACCTAAAAATTTTAATCCAGTGAAAGCTATTGATGAAATACATAAATAACAAGGTTTAAAACATGATATTCTTAGATTCCAGCTATTTAATAAGCTTAATCTTTAATGGACATGAAGATCACGAAAAAGCTAAAAAACTATATTATGAATTAGATAATAAAGAAAAAATAATATCAAAATTAGTATTTACAGAAGTTATAACAGTACTAGATAAAAAGTTAAAAGTAAGCAAAGAATTATTAGAATATGCATACAACTACTTAAATACTGATTTCAATATAATAGATGATTACGCTTTCTTTGATAATGCAATGGAACAAGTTCTAAAACAAAAACATTTAGGATTTTTTGATTGTATGTATATAACTATAATGGAAAAATTAGAAATAGAAGAAATAGCTACACTTGACGAGGATTTTAACAACATCAAAGGAATAAAACCAGTGAAATAGAAGCATTAATTTAAATATGGTATAGATTTAACTTTTCCTGTTGCAGAATATGAAATAGTTGGTAAAAAGATTTATTCAGTTGGTTTTGGAGCATTATTAATCTGCCTTGATGATGATAGAATAAGATTTTTTGCGGATTTTTGTATTCATCTTTATTTTAGTTTATAGTGATAATGGTAATGTTTATCAATTATTAATCTAATTATTTCTTATAAAAATTCTCTAAATTAAATTTAAATAGATTATATTGGATATTGATATTTTATAATTGACAAACTT
>JAITEE010000174.1 GCA_031282205.1 Candidatus Methanovirga aequatorialis
GTAAAGTTTGTCAATTATAAAATATCAATATCCAATATAATCTATTTAAATTTAATTTAGAGAATTTTTATAAGAAATAATTAGATTAATGATTTATAAACATTACCATTATCACTATATTCCACTATAGTTGACATGGTCATATACTATGAAAAGATAATTTGAAAGATGTTGAAAATTCTAATTTGAACACAGATAACGTTACCAAACCATTCAAATAACATACTAAATAATAGTTGAACACAGTTTTTAATTGAGTAGGAACAACAAGATGGAAATCTTAGAATCAAGACACCAAAATTAGAGTCTTTAAAAACCAAAAATCCATTGAAACTTGACAAAAAAGTCCAGTCAACTGTTCATAAAATTTCCACTCAACTAATCGTGTTCGGTTAATAATCTACAACTTGTCGAATACAGTCTTAAAGAATGTGATTCATGATGATAAAGAAAACATTAAGTTTAATACTAATTCCATTAATAGTAACTGGTCCTATTCCAGCTAACAATGCCAGAATTAGTGAACGAACCAGAGATGACTACTTCTATATTGAAGCCGAAATCGCCGAACAGATAGGATGGGTAAAGCTATCAACCCATAGAAAAAAACAACGATGATGGCCATATCAGACAAGCTGAAAATTCCAATAGAAATAAGTAAATCAACTGGTCTAAGCAAATCTGAGGTTAGTAGAGCATTAAAAGCTCTGAAAGAAAAAGATATTGTTGTTTGTCTTAACGAAGAAAGTTATAGAGGAAGAATATATCGCCTGACTAAGGTTGGAAATGAAATACTAAAACACATAAATACATAGAACTCTTTTTTTTCATTGTACCACAAACTTTTACAGGTATGTTCTCCAACCACATCCAAAAAAAAGGTCTGTTGAAGAAAAATATGAACATAGTAGTATTTAAATGTTAAAATATGGATCTCCATTGTTCTCTTTTGGAACTTAAAGATATGGTACCCTTAAAAGTTCAGTTCAGCTTTTTAATGAAAAACTTACAATTACTGTAGCAATCTCAGGATCTTCAGGAACTTCGTACCTCTTTTTAAGATAGGTATCGGTATGTGTTGATGGAATCGAAGAGACAACATCTCTAACCATTTCAAAGTTGTCCAGTTCATTGAACTCCACTGGACGTAAAACAAAATATTGTTTTTGAGGATTCAAATCCCTATCTTCTAAGTCTTCCTTGAATATCACAAAACCATCACTTAAAAAAAGAGCGTTTTCATCGTTTTTAAACTTCTCTTTTTCTTCATCAGAAAGTACGTTACGACCTAATATTTTTCCGTCTTCCCTTACAAGAACCAATGTAGAATCTCCAGATGTTTCAAATTGATTGTTCTTAAATAAAACTAAGGAAAAATCTCTTCTAAAACATTCTTTCAAACCTTCATTAATAACGGGTATTAACTCATCGTCATGATTAGATTCTATGTCAATTATACTATTAACATCCTCATTTGTAAGTTTTTCTACCTTTAAAACTCCGTCCGTTTCTTTAATAATTTGTGTCACATTATTAATTGGCATTTTATACTCCTTTTAACCTTTAATTATAATTTAATTAAAACTTAAACAAAACAGCTATAGACTCACTACATTGAACCATTTGAGAAAGTAAACTTTATCAAAGCCATCCCTTTTTAAGAAGTCGATCGAAGATATTGAACTGATCATATCACAGATCAGGTCTTTGCTGCGAAGGCAACTTAAGAAAAACTTGTTTTCCGTTTGTTATCAAAGATAATTTAGCAAATTTTCATTTGCTAAAAAGACAAAATATTTGATTTTGTCATGCTTAGAAAAGTTTACTTTTCGTTCTTAAATTTATTTTCCGTTGTTCATGAAAGGAACTTAGAAAGCTTTGTTTTCGTTCTTAAATTTTTATTATTCTGAAAGAAAATTTAAAAGAATTTTATTCTTTGTTCTAAAATTTTGTATTTATATTTTAAAATTTATAATATATCATATTTATTAACGTTGTAGCTCTTTTGAAAAAAGTTATCAAATCTTCAATAGGATTATTATTTATGTTCATTATTCTTTAAATCTTTGATTTAAAGAGTTAGAAAAGATAATCAAAGATTTTCTTAAATTCCCTTCGTGAATAAACGAAGAATAAATTCTTCTAAATTGTCTTCGACAATAATCCATGATTTTCTTTATTTTTAATTTTAATCAACATGAAAACATTTATTTTAAAATTATGTTGTAGGAATGAAAGTTAAGTTTGCAAGTTTTGAATGTTATAAAATATTTTAATTTTTTTAAGATAACCGTTTAATATTAATTTATTTTATTAAATAACTGTTTATTTATAAATATTTTGTTAAAATACCCATTTTAATTTATAAAATCTTAATGGATAATTTTCATGAAAGTTAAAATAATTTGATCTCTTGCAAACTTTAGTTAAAAGCATGTAGTTGTAAGTACTCATTTTTGTACCAATTATTTTATTTATATGTAATGTTATAAATTTAATTTATAAGAATTTTTATAAACTGTAATCAAACTTAACAACATGATCTGATAAAATGAAGGCATTGATCGTTATCACTGGAAGAGGAATTGGTGGAGACGCAGTAAATGCATTGAATATTATTAAATCATTGGAAGATGTGGATATTCAATGTGAAATAGCTTTAGATACTAATGCACCAGGACTATTGTTTAAAAAGAATGGTTATTCATGGCATAAAGTTCCTGTTCCTCAGGCAGGAGGTCATGCAGCCACAAAATTAACTACGATAAAAGCAGGAATAAGAACATTGAAGGCGGTTCTTAAAACGAGAAAGTTGATTAAAAAATTAAGTGTTGATGTCGTCGTTGGAGTGATTGGTGGAGGAGCTATTGTAGGTTGTATTTCAGCCAAATTAACAAAAGTTCCAGGAGTTGGAATAACCGATACTCCATTGGATACAAAGATTTGTACAAGATTAAATGAATGTATCGTTCTACCAGAAGCACAGATGTTTAAACAGAAAACCGTTCCTGAAAATGTTCATAAGTCCTACTTTCCACTGACCAAAAAGATTGAAAAAGGGGATGGTGCGAAGGCAGTTAAAAAAATTATCGAACTTGATACATGCAAAATATTCGATGAAACTAAGCCAACCCTACTTTTTTCTTCTGGTTCCTCATTGTTTGAAGGAATGGTAGTATGTCTATCTAACTACTGTAAACACCTAAAGGAAAACAACAGATTAGATGATTATAACCTTCTTTTAATTGGCAATCCCCTTAAAAAAGAGTACATGGACTTGATAGATGAAAAACAAATCATAAACTTAGGATACATAAATTGGATAAACGACCTCTACGAATTAATTGATTTAGCCATCCTAACAGATGACGGTGTGATGATTCAAGAGTCCGTTGCCTGTGAACTTCCAGCCATTGCATTAACAAGGGTGAAATATGGAAGATACCATAACATGGAAAGCATATTTCCAGATGCAATCTTAGAATCAGAATTAGATCAAGCAAACAGTAAGATAGATGAAGCCTTAGGTAGTTTAGACAGATTAAAAAACAACTCAAAAAAGTACAGTGAAAAGGTGTTATCTGCAAATGAAAAAATAGCTAAAATCATTCTTGAAGAGGCTAAAAAGTAAGTATACTTCCTATTAGGTGATCTTGCATCTGATTTCCCAGTGATTTTTTATTTTGTTATAGTCACCTTTTTACTGTTGGTTTATGGAGGGTGTAAAAAAGTGTGGAGTTTTTTCGATTTTTGAAAAAAATCGAAAATAATTCTAGACCTTTATTTCACTAAAACATCCCCCACAAAAAAACCATACTCAAAAAAATACACTTTAAACCATACTTAAAGTGAAAATAAGCAAGAAAGAATAGTAAAATTTAAATATAAGAAAGTTTAGATATTAAACATGACAATAATAAGCAAATCTGCCCTTTACCGTAATATTGGTTCTATCCAACTCAAATTTTTCGATTTTTCGTGATGAAAAAAATCGATTTTAAAAGTAAAGCTGAAAAATATGCCATCGCTGGATAAAAGGAAAAATATCAACCATAGAATACATATTCTTGATGATGGGCAGTATGGAATGTTAAAACCTGTTTGTCCTGATTTTCAAAGCTTATATCATACAAAACAGGGATTTAAACAAATAAATCCAAGGTTAGATGATGGTGAAAAAATCAAAATCATCTTACGAAGGTACAAATGTAAAAACTTGTGGTAGAAAATTCTCTACCACGTTAGGTAATCTTAAAAAAAAAGAGTAAAAACTTTTTTAAGAGTGTTAAAGATAAAATTAGGGAATCCAAAAAGATTAGAGGTGGTTCACTTAGAAAAATAGCTAGGGATGTGGGTAATTTTTTAAATCTTAATATTTCTCATCAGTCTATTAAAAATTACCAAAAATCAAAGATTTTTGTAATTATGAAAATCGAAGATTTTCAGTAATTTCCTTAAAATTGACATAGATAAAGTTAAAAAAGAGAAATAGGATTATTCGTAAATTCAGCCAATTATCGGGTTACTATGTTATAGATGAAGAATTTATATATCTGTAACAATGAGATATCGGGTTTCACTCCATGATGCGTTAATTAAATATCCTATAGCTGAAGAGGTAATGTCTTCACGAACAACATAGAAATTAAAATCATTGATAAAAGATGTTACCGATGGACAACCAAGAATTAGTTTAACAAGCGATGGATTAAAACAATATAAAAAAATAGCTGAAGATTTAGGATTAATACATCAAAGATGTGTATTTCATATCATGAAAGACTGCAGAGAGAAAGTAAAAAGGTATTTAAAAAGAACTAAGGATAATACAGTTACTAAAATGTCATTTGTGCGATATTTAACGGAAATAAATAATATATTCTGAACTTATGATGAAACAGGATGTTTAAAGAGATATAAAGCATTATTAAAGAAATATGGCAGATTCCATCGGTGATAATAAAAATCCTAACGAAAAAGATAATTTCTAACTTTAAAAGCCTCATACAGTTTACTGTTGATAATTTCATACCTAGAACATCGAATTAAGCAGAGCAACACTATAGTAAGACTAAAAAATCAGAAACTAAAAGTAAATTTAAGACAAATGAGGGTTTACTTGAGTATTTAGCTATGTTCATGGAAAATGGAGTAATATAAAGAAAAACTCCACAAAACTTTACACTCTATTCGTATATAATAATTTATATATAATGAAATAGATACAATATATGAGAAATATAATTCATGTATTGGAACTATAAAAAAATTAATTAATAAAGTTAAATTGATTTTAAGATTCGTAGGTGTTAAAAATGGCAGATGAAAAACTAACTACAAATAAGGGTATCCCTGTATCAAACGATCAAGCATCGATGACTACAGGTGAAGGTTCAAGTTATACTCTACTACAAGATGTTCAGTTAATTGAAAAATTAGCTCATTTTGATAGGGAAAGAATACCAGAACGTGTTGTACATGCAAAAGGAGCTGGAGTTCATGGTTATTTTGAAGTGACCAACGATCTTTCAAGGTATACGAGAGCTAAATTTTTATCAAAGGTTGGTAAAAAAACTGAAATATTCTCTCGAATGTCTACCGTTGGTGGAGAAAGAGGTTCTGCTGATGCTAAAAGAGATCCTCGTGGATTTGCAGTTAAATTTTATACCGAAGAAGGGAATTATGACCTTGTTGGAAATAATATTCCAATATTTTTCATTAGAGATGCTATAAAATTCCCAGATTTTATCCATACACAAAAAAGACATCCATCTGATAACTTAGCTAATGCCGATATGTTTTGGGACTTTTTATCCTTAACTCCTGAGTCTGTTCATCAAACAACATTTTTATTCACTGATAGAGGAACACCGCAGGATTATAGGCATATGGATGGGTTTTCAAGTCATACGTATATGTGGTACAACGAAAAAGATGAGTACGTATGGGTGAAATATCATTTTAAAACATCACAAGGGAATAGAACTTTTACAAATGAGGAATCTGTTAGAATGTGTGGTGAAAATCCTGATCATGCGACTGAAGACTTGTACAATGCTATTAAAAATGGGAACTATCCTCAATGGGACGTATATGTTCAAATTATGACAAACGATGAGGCGATGGAGTACAAGTTTGATCCATTTGATGTTACAAAGGTATGGTACCATGGTGACTATCCATTGATACCACTTGGAAAAATGGTTTTGAATAGAAATCCTGAAAATTACTTTGCTGAAGTTGAACAAGCGGCGTTCTCACCTTCAAATTTTGTTCCAGGTATTGGTCCATCACCAGATAGATTACTGCAAGGAAGACTTTTTGCCTATGAAGATACTCAAAGACATAGATTGGGTCCAAACCATCATCAAATTCCAATCAATCGTGCGAAAAATGCTAAAATTAACAATTATCAGAGAGATGGACCTATGAATGTGAATGATAATGGAGGTTCAAACCCTAACTACTATCCAAATTCTCAAAATGGTCCAGTTCCAGATGCATCCTTTAAACCACCATCTGTTGAAGTGCAAGCAGTTATTGATAAACATACAAGACCTGTTGAAGATGTTGACTTTGTTCAGGTTGGTGAATTCTGGAGAAGAGTGTTAAATGATACTGATAAAGACCATTTGGTAGGTAATATTCTGGGTCATTTAGGAAATGCTCAAAAAAGAATTCAATACAGACAAACAGCTCTTTTTTACAAGGCAGAACCTGAATATGGGGTTCGTGTAGGGAAAGGTCTTGAATTGGATTTGGATAAAGTTAAAAACTTGGCTGAAATGTCTCAAGAGGAGAGGATAGAAGCCACTAAAATGTAATTTTATTAAGAGTTTATTTTACTCTTCTCTCATTTAGTTTAAGATTAATGGCTCATGTTGATTAAAGAGTGTTAAAATTATTCGTCGTTTAATTAAAAAAGTTAATAACATGTAAGTGTCCATTTCAACAACTTCAAACAGATTAAATACGATTTAGAATTTTGCATTATTAAATAGTCTTGGATCTTTTTTTATCTTCTTTTTTGGAGATTCAAGTTTTTGTTTATCTTTTTCCCTTTCTTTCACGTACGTTGGTTATATATCAAACTTTAAATACTTTGGGTCTAACATACCTCTTACACGTTTTCAATTCATTGAATTTAAAGTTCTGTTTTTGAAGTTAGAAAAGGAATTTCTTTATTTAAAATTCATTGTTTTTATATAATAAAAAAATTAAAATTAATAGCACATCCATTCAAATTTTTAATGAAAATAGGGGACACAAATTAATCGATTATAGGCTTTTAACTAAAGTTTGCAAGAGATCAAATTATTTTAACTTTCATGAAATTATCTGTTTATAGTGATAATGGTAATGTTTATCAATTATTAATCTAATTATTTCTTATAAAAATTCTCTAAATTAAATTTAAATAGATTATATTGGATATTGATATTTTATAATTGACAAACTT
>JAITEE010000008.1 GCA_031282205.1 Candidatus Methanovirga aequatorialis
ATTTCAATTTTCACGATTAAATATTGTGTACTTTTAGACTCCAATATATGTGAGCCATGTTACATCATGAAATAAGCATGGAAAATGCTCGAAAATTCACTCAATTTCTAACATCCTATGTAATATAAGCTTGCTTGGTCGCATGAATGTCCAGTTCCATCTAAAACCACCCAAAGATCTTCAATATTGAATAATTTTATGGTGTTATCCATTATTTTGTCTATAAAATTTGATCCTATTCTTTTAAAGAATTTTTGTAGTGTGGTGTAGTGTGAAATGTCTTTTAAACCTATTAATACTTGTATTTCGGGTATTAATTGAATTATCGAAGTGAAAAGACGATAATCAAGTTTTAAACGCTTCATCAAACATAATAGGGTCATGAGTTGATGTTGAGTGTATTCATGCTTTGATTTTTCACACGAATAGACTGGTAAAGACGTTTTAACAATTTTAAAAGCTGCAAAGGTAAACTTTATTAACTCATTGTCACATACATTAAACATAGGATCACTCTTTTGTTTGTTAATACTTAATATGTGATCCCATCATACTTAATATGATTTCTACAAAGCCGAAATTTTATGTGATATTTTTATAGGGTGTTAGATTTTTACATTTCAGCGAGGCTTTGTAATGTCTTGTTATCTGGAGTTAACTTTGATACTATTAGCCCTGCTAAAAGTGCACTTAAAAAAGTGTTTTTTGCAGCTGATTTATATGTAAACACTGGGATTTTATATAAATAATAAGTACTAAATACAAAGGGGAGTAAAATGAAGACTGTTATTTTAGCAGGTGGTTTTGGTACAAGGTTATCTGAGGAGACTGATGTCCGTCCGAAACCTATGGTTGAAATTGGTGGTAAGCCAATATTGTGGCATATAATGAAATTATATTCTTGTTTTGGTTTTGATGATTTTGTTATTTGTTTAGGTTATAAAGGTACACAGATAAAGGAATATTTTACTAATTATTCCCTTCATTATTCTGATTTGACTATTGATATTGGAAAAAATGAGATTGAAGTTCATGATTCAAAATCTGAATCTTGGAAGGTTACATTAGTTGATACTGGCTTAAATTCTATGACTGGTGGGCGAATTAAAAGAATAGAACCTTATATTGATGATGAAAGATTCATGATGACTTATGGTGATGGTTTAAGTAATGTTAATTTAATTAAACTAAACGATTTTCATGAAAAACAAGAGAAATATGCTACTTTAACTGCTGTACAACCTCCAAGTCGATTTGGAGCTATTAATATTGATTCTAATAATAATGTGAAAGAATTCAGAGAAAAACCAGAGGGTATTTGGAAAAATGAATCTTGGATTAATGGAGGTTTTTTTGTTCTTGAAAATGATGTTTTTGATTATATTGAAGGAGATTTGACTCATTTTGAAAGAGAACCTTTAGAGAATTTAGTTAATGATAATCAATTGAGTGCTTTTAAGCATGATGGTTTTTGGAAGCCAATGGATATGCTAAGAGATAAAAAAGAATTAGAAGAGATGTGGAATTCTAATAATCCTCCATGGAAGCTTTGGAAAGATTAAAATAGTTAAATTTAGGATAATGTTTAGTGATTATTTGTGATGTTTATTAGTGTTTAGCGATTATTATGGAGAAGAATATTCTTTTAACTGGTGGAACTGGTTTTATTGGTAGTCAATTAGCTGAGAATCTTTTAAATAATGATAATAATGTTATAAATAATGATAATAATGTTATTTTACTTAAAAGGTCTTATTCTAATACTTGCAGAATCGATAATTTTAGTAATAAGTATGATAATCTTAAAGTTTTTGATATTGATAAAATAAATCTTTCAGAAGTTTTTGAAACTTTTGATATTGAAGGTATTTTGCATTTAGCTACTTATTATTCTAAATTTCATAATTCTAATGAGATTGAAGAGATGATAAGTTCAAATATTACTTTTCCCACTGTTTTACTTGAAAATGCTATTAAGAATAATACTAAATATTTTATTAATACTGGTTCTTATGGTGAGTATTCTTGGAATATTGTTGATGGTATACAGTTTCTTAATGAAAACTCAAAGATTTGTCCTTTTAATTTGTATGCTTCTACAAAGGTGGCTTTTGAGGACATATTAAAATTTTATAATTATGAATATGGTATTAAATCAGCTAATTTAAAGTTATTTACTCCTTATGGTCCAAAAGATGATGAGAATAAGATTATTCCTTATTTAATTATTAATTCTATTTTAAAAAAGAAGATAACAATTCAAAATGCTTCTAAAAAGCTCGATGCACTATTTGTAGATGATATTATATGTGCTTATAAACAAACGATTGAAAATATTAGTAAATTTAAGGTAAATGAGGATTTGAATATTGCAAGTGGATTATCTTATTCAATTAAAAATATTTATTCTATTATAAGCTCATTTTTAGGAGATAATGATAATGTTGAGTTTTTTGAATCTGATTCATCTGAAGTTAGGGTAGATATCCGCAAAGCACATAATTTAATCAATTGGAAGCCAAGGACTAATTTAAAAGAAGGTTTGAAGCTAACGATTGATTATTACAAAGATTATTATAATAGTTATTAATATTTTTTAATTTCAGGAATTGATTCTATTGTCATGGAAAAGACACTATGTTAAAAAAGTTTAAAGATTGTTTTCAGGATAAAAAGATACTTGTCACAGGACATACTGGTTTTAAAGGTTCTTGGCTAACGACATTTTTATTGAACCTTGATGCTGATATTATTGGTTTTTCAAAGGATATTCCTACAAATCCCAGCATGTTTGAAGTTTTAGGTTTAAAATCAGAAATAAATCATATAATTGGAGATATAAGAAATTATTCTAAGTTAAATGACATTATAAATCAACATAGCCCAGATATTATTATTCATTTAGCTGCACAACCAATTGTTAGAGAATCTTATTTAAATCCTGTTGAAACTTATGAAACTAATGTTATGGGTACAATTAACTTGTTGGAATCTTTAAGAATCAATAATTCTAAAAACGAGAGTTTTCTTTTAAATGTTACTTCAGATAAATGTTATGAAAATAAGGAAAAAAATCATGCTTATAATGAAGAAGATTCTTTAGGTGGTTACGACCCTTATAGTTCAAGTAAAACATGCTCTGAAATAGCTACTGCTGCTTATAGAAGGTCTTTTTTTACTAATTCTAATGTTAATGTAGCTACTGCAAGAGCAGGTAATGTTATTGGAGGGGGTGACTGGTCAAAGGATAGAATCGTTGTTGATTGTGTAAATGCTTTGTTTAAAGATGAAACAATAGTTTTAAGAAATCCAAATGCTATTCGTCCTTGGCAACATGTTTTAGAAGCATTAGCTGGTTATTTAACTTTATTAACTCATATGATTAATAATAATGAAATGAAAATAGATTTAAATAGTTCTTGGAATTTTGGTCCATATCCTGAAAGTATAGTTAATGTTGAAAATTTAGTTAAAGAGCTTATAGCTGAATATAGAGATGGACAATATACTGTTAAGTCAGCTGACGAACTTCATGAGGCTAATCTATTGGAGTTAGATATTAATAAATCACTTGAATATTTAGATTGGAAACCAAAACTAAACTTTAAAAATACCATTAAAATGACTGTTGAATGGTATAAAAAGTTTTATAATAATGATGATATGTTAAAAGCTACTAATAATCAAATTAAAGAGTATTTAAAATGAATATTTGAAATAAAAAATGAGGATTAGACATGGTTAAGGTTAGTATTTTGATACCTACATTTAATAGAGCTGAAATATTAAAAAGAGCGATTATAAGTGCTTTTAATCAAGATCATGAGAATTTAGAGGTAATTGTTTCTGATAACGCTTCAAATGATAATACTCAAGAGATTGTTAGTGAATTTTTAGAAGATAACCGTTTCAAGTATTATAAAAACGAGGAAAATATTGGGTTGGTAAATAATTGTAAAAAGTTAGTTTTTGATTATATGACTGGAGAATATTTTATTATTCTTGGTGATGATGATTATTTGATTAAGAATGATTATATATCTAAAGTTATTAATCTTTTTGAGAATAATAACAATGTGTTGATAGTTTTTAGTTATTGGTATTTGTATTTTAAGGATATTGATAAAAAAAATGAAATAAAATATGATTTTAATGAAATTGAAGATGGTAAAACTGTTTTTATGGATTATTTGAAATTTAGAAATCCAAGTATGAGTAATACTGTTTTTAATAGAGAATTTGCTCTTAAAACTGATGCATTTAATAATGAAAATAATAATGCTTTTGATTTGATATTGATTCTTAAAGCTTGTTTATGTGGTGATGTAGGGTTAATAAGGGAATTTTCTTCAGTTGATACTTCCCATAGTGGAAGTTTATCCAGAAATCTCTCTAAAAACTATGATTATATAATCAATAGTGTTAATCATGTTGTTGAACCATATAATTTAGCAATAAGATATAACAAGCTTTCCGATGATGAAAAATATGATTGGGAAAATAGAGTAATTTTGAGAGTATTTTTATCTACTGTAAGTAGTGTATTGTTCTTTTTCCCAGAAAGGTTTCAAAATACTTTAATTTTCTTAGAAAGAAAGAATAATGGTGTTTTTCAATCACTTGTGAACGATAATGTTTATTATAAATTAATAGTTTTTTTAAATAAAATACATCTTTTTAGAAGTTTTTATAAGATTTTATATTACTTTTATATGCTGTATGACTTTTATATGCTGTATAAATTTTGATGTTGACCCTTTTATTCACTGATATTTTTGTAGTATTAATATGTTAATAATTCTTTTTAAAGATCATGGATAATCACCTAATCCGTGCTATTATTCATGGATAAAATAGTATATAAATATATCAGTATATTAAAGGGTCAATATCTAACAATATATAATTCTAAATATTCAAACAAATTGATTTTTATGATAATTAAAAATACAAAGATTAATGAAGTTAAAGTTATTGATTCTGAGCCGTTTAAGGACGAACGAGGATTTCTTAATAGAATTTTCTGTCAAGATGAACTTAATGAGATACAACCAAATATGGTAATTAAACAAATTAATCATTCTATGACTTCTCAAAAGGGTACTGTTCGTGGTTTACACTTTCAAAATCCTCCTTATGCTGAATTGAAGATTATTAGGTGTATTAAAGGTAGTATTTTTGATGTAGCTGTTGATTTAAGAAGGGATTCTCATACATTTTTGAAATGGCACCGAGAGATACTTTCTGAGGATAATATGAAGGCACTTGTAATACCTGAGGGTTTTGCTCATGGTTTTCAATCTTTAGAAGATGATGTTGAAATGATTTATTTACATACTAATAGTTATTGTAAAGAAGCAGAAGGAAGTTTAAGATATGATGACCCTAAAATGGGTATAGATTGGCAAATAGAAGTTTCAAATGTTTCAAAAAAAGATATGAGTTCAGAATTTATATCAAATGATTATAAAGGAGTATTAATATGAAGTGTAGGCATTGTGGGAATGAATTAAAGCATGAGTTTATTGATTTGTTTAATTCTCCACCATCAAATTCGTATTTGACCTATAATCAATTAAATGAACCTGAGATTTTGTATCCTTTGAAGGTTTTAGTTTGTGATAATTGTTTTTTAGTTCAGATTGATGAATATAAGAAGTTTGATGAGATATTTAATAGTGAATATGCTTATTTTAGTTCTTTTTCGTCTTCTTGGCTTGAGCATTCTAAAAAGTATGTTGATATGATTACTGAAAAGTTAGATTTAGATGAAAATTCACTGGTTGTTGAAATTGCAAGTAATGATGGTTATTTACTGCAATATTTTAAAGAAAAAGCTATTCCTTGTCTTGGTATTGAGCCAACAGCTTCAACAGCTGAAGTAGCTAAAAGTAAAGGAATTGATGTTGTTGAAGACTTTTTTAATGTCTCTTTGGCATCATCACTTAAAAAAGCTGATTTAATTTTAGGAAATAACGTTTTAGCTCATGTTCCAGATATTAACGACTTTGTTAAAGGATTGAAGTTAGCATTAAAACCTAATGGTGTTATAACAATGGAATTTCCACACCTTTTAAATTTAATAAATTATAATCAATTTGATACTATTTATCATGAGCATTTTTCTTATCTTTCTTTGATAGCTGTTAAAAGAATTTTTGAATCTCAAGGACTTAAAATATTTGATGTAGAGGAGTTAGCTACTCATGGAGGAAGTTTAAGAGTTTATGCTACTCATATTGAGAATAATAATATTATATATAAATTAAATGATAGTGTGGATTTAATATTAAATGAAGAAAAAGATGCTAAATTAGATAAAATTGAAGGATATTTAAATTTTGAAGAAAATGCACAGAAAATAAAATTGGATTTCCTTGAATTTTTATTAAAAGCTAAAAAAGAAGGAAAAAGTGTTGTTGCATACGGAGCAGCGGCAAAAGGTAATACTTTACTTAATTATTGTGGAATTAAGTCTGATTTAATAAAATTTGTTGTTGATGCTTCTCCTCACAAACAGAATAAGTTCATGCCATTTAGCCACATTCCAATCCTTTCAAAAGAAGCAATTGAAAATGAAAAACCAGACTATATAATAATTTTACCCTGGAATATTAAAGAGGAAGTCATTAATCTGTTGACTTATGTTAAAGATTGGAATTGTAAATATGTTTTACCTACTCCTGAATTAAAAATAATTGATTAAATGTTAATTATAGGACCATTATAGATAAAATATATTTTAAATGATTCATGGTGTTACAATGAGTAATAAAAGGAAGTCTTGGAGAATAATAATAACAATTGCACATCCATTAATGAAAATAATTTCCTATCTATTTCCTCTATTTTTAATAAGAGGGTTTAAGGTTGTGAAAAGTATATTATATTCATATTATTTAGCACACTTTTTAAAAAAATTTGGTAAAGATTCTTTAATTAACTATCCTTGTACTTTTCAAGGAATTAAACATACTTCTGTTGGAAGTGGTGTACACATAGGTAAATATTCAAATATTATTGCTATTGATCTGTATGTAGCTTTTGTGGGGGGGGGGGTAAAAAAAGTCCAAAAGTTTAACCCACAAATAATATTAAAAAATGGTGTTAGTATTGGAGAGAGTTCGACTATTTCTACTATAAATACTACAATCCTTGAAGATAATGTTCTTTTAGGGCGAAATGTTACTATAAATGATAATTCACATGGAAATAATGTAAAATCATCAATAGCACCTGATAAAAGACCTCTTTATTCAAAAGGAGGAATACATATAAAAAAAAATGTTTGGATTGGAGATAAAGTAACAATATTAGGAGGAGTTACCATTGGCGAAAACAGTATTGTTGGAGCTAACTCTGTAGTAACAAAAGATATTCCTCCTAATTGCATCGCTGTTGGAAGCCCAGCAAAAGTAATAAAAATGCTTGAAAAATTTGATAAATAATGGTTTTATAGTATTTTTAAATTATTAATATTAGATTAAAAATTAATTATATAACTAAATAATATAAAAAATAGTTTTAAATGATAATTGTAGGAGTGATAAGCTATGTCTAACTTAAATAAAATGAATTGTCAAACAACGTCACAAATTAACTCTTCTACCCTACACACACACACACACACACACCAAAATGTAAGATATGTGGTAATATATCAGATAACGATATAATTAAGGTGAAAGAGATGATGATTGGCATTGGAGATACTTTTAATTATCTTGAATGTAGCAATTGTGGTGTTTTACAATTAATCGATATTCCAAAAGATTTAGATAAGTATTATCCTGATAATTATTTCTCTTATTCAAATGTAGATGGATTAGTTAATAAAACGATTATTTATGTTTATTTAAAGTTGTATAATAATATAATCTATAAAAAATCTTTAATTGGTAAAATTTTATTAAAATATTTTGATTTTGAGAATAAATTTTTTAGCTTAACTCAAATTGGAAAGCTAGTTAAGTCTTTCATTGATTTGAATATTCTTAGTAAAGATTCAAATATATTAGATATTGGTTGTGGAGCAGGGCAATTTTTACAAATATTCGAGAAAATGGGCTTTAATAATCTTTATGGTGTTGATATTCATATTATGCAAAAGAAGACCGATATAAACTTTGTTGAAACAACTTTAGAGCAGTATGAGACTAATTTAAAATTTGACTTAATATTTCTTAAAGATTCATTTGAACATATGGATAACCAATTAGAATGTATAAATCGCTTGAAAGAATTGTTAACGGATAATGGAAGGATAATATTAACTATACCCTTAAAAAGTAGTCTTTATAAAACTTATGGTTCTTATTATTATGATATTGATGCACCTCGCCATTTTTATATTCACACTTTAAAAAGCTTTAAAACATTGTTAAATGATAGTGGTATAAAAATTGATACTGTGATTTATGATTCAACTTTCATGTCCTATGTTAGAAGCGAAGAATATAAAAATAACATCTTTGGAAATATGGAAAAAAGTTATAAAGAGCTTAATAGGATTTTTTTTAAAATTACAAATATTAATGAAAGTATTTTTAATAAAGAAGAAATAAGAGAATTTAAAAATAAAGCAAAAATTTCAAATGAACAAATAGGAGATCATGGTATTTTTGTTTTAAGTTTAAGATGAAAAATTTAGATAAATGATAGTTTTACAGTTTTTTAAGTATTAATATTTTTAATAAAGGAGAAATCATAATGATTGAAAAAAAGATTGAGATAGTTATAATAACATATAATAGACATAGATATCTAAAAAATACTTTATCACAACTTCTTAAGTCTCCTTTTTTAAAATGTAAATTAACTATTTTAGATAATTGTTCTAATGATGATACAGAAAATGTATGTAATCATTTTATTCAATATTGATATTGTTAGTTAGCAGTATTCCTAAAAATACATCAAAGAAATTAAAAGATAAAATAGAAGATATCCGTAACAATCGTCATGGAGAATAATATATAAGACTATTAAATTTAGAAAATTATCAGTTGGTTGTTATAATGAGTTTTCAAATTAGTGTGATAATACCTACATATAACTGTGAAAATAGTATTAATAGAGCTATAAATTCTGTTATAAATCAGACGATAGGTTTTGAAGAGATAGAAATTATAATAGTTGACAATAAGTCTACAGATAGTACTCGTGATATTATTAATGAATATGCAAGTAAATATGATAATATTATCCCTATATTTTTAAAAAAGAATAGTGGTAGTCCAAGCTCTTCTCGTAATATTGGTATCGAAACAGCAAAATCCGATTATGTCATGTTTTTAGATTCTGATGATGAATATGATTTAAAAATCTGTGATAAATTATTTAATAGTATTAGTGGAGATGAAACTCTTGATTTTGTATGCTGTGGATTTCAAGAAGAATCAAAAGATTTAAATTTTAATTATGGAAGTTCTAATTTTGTTAAACTTGAGAACAATATTAAACTATTGAACAATTTGTCTAAAAAAAAATGAAAGATGGATGATTTTATTAAGTCTATGGAACAATGCTGTCAAGTTAATATTTATATTATTTTGAATATAAATATTTGTATCGATTTGTTCTGGTGTTTTTTTATGGAATCTACTGATATTATTAATGGTTTTTTTGAGTTTATTGAGA
>JAITEE010000010.1 GCA_031282205.1 Candidatus Methanovirga aequatorialis
CATAGTTCCATATGCCTCCACCACCACCAGTGGCTTTATTATTGTCGAAATGTGTTCCTTGAACATTCAATGAGCCATAGTTACATATACCTCCACCATCACGACCATTTGCAAAATTATCTTCAAAATAACTGTTTTTAATAGTGACATCACCATTCTTGTTATATACAGCACCACCACCATTATCAGGTGTTTTGTTAGTAGCATTACAAGTATTACCAATGAATTTGGTGTTAATGATGGTTAATTTAGCGTCGACATTGTATATAGCTCCACCATAATTTTTTCCTATGTTTTTATTGAAAGTGGAATCAGATATATTTAATTCAGAGACACCATAAAAGTTTTGGTTTTTTATTGCTCCACCATCAACTGCAGAATTATTGTTAAATGTGGATCTTACAATCGTCATTTTAGCGTTGTTACATACAGCACCACTATTAGAACTACTACTATCATTTGTAACAGCAGCATAATTATTATTAAACTCAGAATCTGTGATGGTCGCATAACCAGTATTATCAATAGCACCACCAGAAGACCATATCTTGGATTTAGCACTATTTTCAGTGAACACAGAACCAGACACTATAAGAATTGATGAACTTCCTGCATTAGAAATCGCACCATCAACAGGTGCACTATTTCTTGTGAAGTTAGAATCTACAACACTTAAACTTTTAACATTTCTTATTGCTCCACCAGAACCATCATCACCCCACGAAGGATCAAGCTTGTATGCCTTATTATCAGTGAATACAGAAGATTTTACACTACCGTTATCTGCGTAGTTGGATATTGCTCCTCCTTCCTCTGCAAAATTACTATCAAAAAAAGAAGATTCAACACTCAAAACAGAATAATTTCCACTGTATATGGCTCCACCCTCTTTATACCCATCATCTGATTTAGGAGAAGAAGTACTGTTTGCAACATTATTCTTAAATTGTGAATTAGAAACATGTGAAACAGACTTTTGATCGTTGTATATTGCTCCTCCTTCCTCTGCAAAATTACCATCAAAAGAAGAAGATTCAACACTCAAAACAGAATAATTTCCACTGTATATGGCTCCACCCTCTTTATACTCACCTTGTTTAAGAGAAGAAGTACTGTTTGCAACATTATTCTTAAATTGTGAATTAGAAACATGTAAAACACTATTTTTCTCAGTATATATTGCTCCACCATAACGATCAGCAGTATTACCAGTAAAATTAACATTATTAATGGTCAAGTTACCTTTATTGTTAATGGCACCACCAGAGGAATTGTTACCATTTATTAAGTTCATATTATTCAATGAGACACTATTATTGATATTACTGACATTGAATATTACACCCTTTTGTTGGGCGTTAATGATAGCACCATTACCATTTATAGTAATGGACTTGTTAACCGTTATACTGTAGTTGCCTTCACCAGTGTAATTCTTGTTTTCAAGGTTAATAGTGCCTCCTGGTTGAGCATTGTTAATTAAATCTTGTATTGAACTATTATCATTGTCTTTTAATACTGTGGAGTAAGATAGGGCACTTACTCCACCAATTAAACTTAAAATTAGAATTATTAAACCTAATTTTTTCATATAAACTCACCTCATTATTTTATTTAATAAAAATAATAAAAAGTCGTCCTGTTATGAATAAAAAAAAAGAGACATTATATTTTGGTTATATATACCATGTTAAGCCCTCTCCATCGAATGCTATTTGGTTCTTCATTAGCATCAATAGTGGCAGGATCTCTTAAATCTTTTTCGTGCATGAAAAATACTTCCATTCTCATAAATCACATTCCATGAATGACTGGTACCAGTCATCCATGGAATTTTTGAAGTATCTGGCTTTTTGCTAGTGTAATCTAAATAGAAAGTATTTTCTGGTATTGGTTATATTATTTAATATCATCTTCGACGTAATGCTTTCAATCTCATAGTTTTTTTTTCATCTCCTTTTAATTTAATTAATAGTTCAGAACCATTAATGAAAAAAAAATAATATCATTTTCAAGGTGTCTGCGGATTATTTGGTCCAACATTCGCTTCTCTTGGATATGTATATTATATATATTTATCAATAGAAAAAAAATGTTCTGAACTATGTTACATATTTTAATGGTTCTAGTATATAAAAGTTTCAACAAGATTTGAATTTTTATCAAATAACCTTACCTTGTCTTCTAAAGTAATGGCAAAAAATTTTCATATAATAGTATTGAAAGTAAGTATTTTATGATAATAGGTGTTTATATGGTTGATATAAAGTAATCAAAAGTGTTAAACAGGATAAATTTTAAAAAAAGGTTAAAGATCTTTTTGAATTGTACTTTTTACCAAATTATAGTGTTTTACCAATGCTGTCAAGCTAATATTTATATTATGTTGAATATACAAAGATCATTGATATGGTTAACATTATTTTGTGAAGCACAAGCGTTAAGAAGATGATAAACAATAGTTCTATCACTATACACAGCATTAGAGGTTGAATTCAATCCTAACAAATTTTCAACCACATTCACCGAAAGACTTAATACATCATCATTCAATAATAGGCTACGTGAGTTGTTTTTTCGTTTCGTCATTTATTATATAATAACAACCCACACAATTATAATACTTTCTTCACGAACTACTGATAATAGGATGAGCTATATTTTATTAAATAATAGGAGGTGAGTTTATATGAAAAAATTGGATTTAATAATTCTAATTTTAAGTTTGACTGATGGATTCAGTGCCTTATCTTACTCCGCAGTATTAAAAGAAAGCAATGATCTTTCAATACAAGAATTAATTAACAATGCTCAACCAGGAGACACTATTAACCTTGAAAACAAGGTATAAACTGGTGACGGCAACTACAATATAACGGTTAACAAGTCCATTACTATAAATGGTAACGGTGCCACAATAGACGCCTAACAAAAGGGCAGAATATTCAAAATCGAAGAAGATGTTAAAGTTTCATTGAATAATGTAAGATTAACAAGTGGTAAAATTACAGGTGAAGAAGCTTATGGTGGTGCAATTAGTAATGAAGGTGATTTGACCATTAATGGTGTTAATTGTAGTGGTAACGTTGCTGATCGTTATGGTGGAGCAATATACAATGATGTATTTTAATTGTTTTTGGCGGCATACATATGGTACGTCTTCAATAACTTAAAATGGCAAGTTAATTCTTGATTAATGAGTTAATAGTGATGTTATGAAAGTTGGTGTTTCTTCTCTTACTGTTTATGATGGGGATTTGTTGAAGGGGTTAGAGCTTGTAGAAAATTTAAATGTTGAATATTTTGAAATATCTACAGAGTATCCAAATAATAATTTGGATGTGGAGTTATTAAAATCTTTTAATTTAAAATATTCTATACACGCTCCCACGACGGATATAAACTTGGCGTCTTTAAACAAAACAATTCAAAGGGCATCCATATCTGAGATTGAAAAGTCCATTAAAATGGCTAATGAATTGGATGCCGATATTGTTGTTGTTCATCCTGGTGGTTTTTCTTTTTTAGGTGAGCCTTGTGAGAGGAAAATTTTAAATAGAAGTAGAAAATCTTTGGAGATCTGTAGGGATTATGGAAAAGAGTATGGTGTCACTCCTGTCGTTGAAAACATGCCAAACAATGAAGGCTTTATTTATAGAGATGTTTATAGTTTAAACGATCTACTGAATGAACTTGAGATGGATATGGCTTTAGATACTGGTCACGCTTTCACCAATGGCTTTAAGGAAGAAGAATTATATTTTGATATAGTGAAACATGTTCATTTATCAGATAATTTTGGAGATAGAGATTTACATTTACCTTTAGGTAAAGGAAAAATTGATTTCGAGAGGATTGTAACTAAATTTAAAGAAAAAAGTTATGATGGAATTTTTATTTTGGAGATTAATGATAAAAATATGATTGTAGACAACATGGAATATTTATCCAGATTTTTATAGGAAAAAGTAATTTTTTTGGATTCATTCATATTCATCTCTATACCTTTCCCGACTTTCATCCCATATTTTAATTTTTTTCATTGAAAAACTTCCCAATCCCATTTCATTGATTTCCATCGATTCCGATCCTTTTCCAAAGTTTTTTCTATTAACTTTCAGTGGTTTTATTACTTTTCACTGATTTATAGATAGTTTTTCGTTCATGACTTTGATACGAGGTTTAAGAAAAATTTATATGTTCATTCCAAAATCAGATGAAAAAACAGTGACGATGTACGTATTTTTTTTTAGTGTGGTGTAGTACACGGCACTTGTTACAATGGAAAAACATGTCTACAAAGGCTGTTGTCTCAAAATTCTGGTGATGGACTTTGATCTTGAGCTGAGAATTTATGAAGTTACCTTGTTATATGATACAAGATGAAGTTTTGTAATACTTACTTTAGAGAAAATAGCTTGAAATGGAATGAATTTTCTTTTTTTATAATTTCGCAGCTATTAACATTAGAACTGTTGGAACAACATGGATTGCCTTTGGTAAAACTAACATTTAGGTGGTGGATTAGGAATCAGTTTAGAGACCAAATCTATGGCTTCCATAAGCCGTAGTAGTTCAATACAATTGATGATATAGTTATGGTGGTTACGAACACCTTAAATTGAGAAGTTAACGGCTTTCAAGTAGGTTGGTAGAATAATCTTTTTTTATTTATTTATCGTGTGTGTTTTTTAAGATTGTTGTGGAGTAGTTCTTGGATTTTGTTTGGATTTTTCATGAAGATTGGACATTTTAAGATATGTAAACTTTAACCATCTCAAATTCCTGGACCTGTTTTTTAATAAATCATGATTATTGTCATGACAATTTGATTCTTTCTATTTAAGTATTGATTTTATATACTGATAATTTTTCATGAACATTTTATTCAAGAAAATCTATCTAAATAAATTCTATGATTACCTGAAAATTCATTTTTAAAATCTTACTAAATTAAGTTGTCTTGACATTATTTTATCTAATCAACAGTACATCAACAGTCATTTTATCCTTAATGTCGTTTGTAGATTAATTCGTAACATCATTCCAACGATTCTTTTTTTTTTAATTATGATGGAATAAAGAACATTTGTAATTGTTCACTTGATTTTAAAATATTTTTAATTAATTTTTATTTAAATCTTTTTATTTTTAAAAATATTAATCACTGTTTCTTTAATTAAAAATTTAATAATTATAATAAATTATTAAAAATTTTATTACCTACAAACATTATTTTATCCATTAAATTAGGTGCAATTTACAATGCTGTCAAGTTAATATTTATATTATTTTGAATATAAATATTTGTATCGATTTGTTCTGGTGTTTTTTTATGGAATCTACTGATATTATTAATGGTTTTTTTGAGTTTATTGAGA
>JAITEE010000038.1 GCA_031282205.1 Candidatus Methanovirga aequatorialis
ACTAAAATTTTGAATTTCTTTATTTTAAATTTAATCGTTGAAATCACATTAAAATTTAATTTAAAGTTTTATTATAACTATATTCTTATAATTATGGATAAATTGATGGATTAAATAAAATTTAAAGAGTAAATATTGGAATTAAATTTAGTAAAATCTTTAAAAATTTGATTTTTGGCCACGACTCATTCGGTTTAAAACAAAATCTTATTTTCTGATTATATTTACATTATTGATTTGTTTTATTTTATCTAAATCGTTGTTCAGCAGATATAAAAATATTTTTAATGTTTTCATTATACCACTTTCCTGTCTTTTAAAAATAAGTTCACTATAATTTAAATTAATGTCTGTCAAATGTCTTAAATCAGCATAAACGTCTGTGGTTGTTACAATATTTAGTTTACTATTTGAAATAGTTATTCCACCTTTTCCAATTCCTGCTGTTGTTCCAATTCCAATATCCACATCTAAAAGTTCTCTTATACCATTCGCCATTAAGGTGGATACAAGTTTATCCTCTTCCTCTTTGTAGATCTTAACTCCATTTATTACCTCATTAGGTTCAGGTGGATTAACGTTTAATATCTTCTTAACACTATAAATGGATGGAAGAAATAGTCCAGAGCTTAAAATTAAATTTTTAGGAATATAATCTAAATTTTCACCTTTACAAATATCTTTAAGATATTTGGATTCTAAATTCCCCCCGTAATTTTGGATGAAGCTATGGATTTCTCTTCCTATTTTCCCATGAGTAAAACATTCAGCGGTGGCTACTATCATGCTATCTGATCGTTATCTATCTTAACCAACGCTTAACGTGAATTCAACATAATATGGCATAATGGTAATAATCTTCAAAGTAGCAGTTTAATTATTTCTCTGGTCATGATATTTGAGACGTTATCTAAAACGTAAGGTGTGATTGGAACTCCACTTGTAATGAATTTATTTGTGGATACGATAGTATGATCTTTTTCTATGCCTTCGTTTCTAAGTAGATTAACCACGATATTTTTGTTATCAAATTCTGAAATATCTTTTACAACGATCTCTTCTTCACCTATACCAAATATTCCTCCAGTCCCTATAGTTTTAGAACCATTTTCATGGGCTTTTTTAATTATGTTGGCACTTGTTTTTATTGTATCTCCTCCAGCTAACTCTAAAACAACAACATCCCCTTTGACAATATCTAAATTGTCCTCTGTAATATTTACGGGATTACTAACCACATTTCTATATGTCTCTTCATGGGTGGAAAGACGTTTTATAAAGTCGGTTTTATGTTCCCCAATTTTTCCACCGTTGAATAAAAATATTAAATCTGATTTAGATATATATTGACTATCAAAAAGGGATATGGTTTTTGGCCCACCTCTATGTATTTGTATAAGATTTATAGCGGTTCTAAGACCTAATCTTCCAACACCAATTAAATCGACTGTTCCTTTAGGGATTAAACTATCCTCTACTTTTTGTATCATTAACCTTCTCCTTGTTTTAATCTCAGTAAATATTTTAAGTCTCCATACTACTCCTTAACTTTCGATGACTCTTTGGAGATATACATTTCAAACTTAATAAAAAATTTAAATTTAATATTATACCATAAACTTTTTATTTTTTAGAATATAAACTTTGTTATGATGGTAAAAATATTGAAATACAATAAATAAGACTTTATATATATTATAATTTTGGTGTTTATATGTCTGATAGATTTGAAAAAGGTATGAGTGTACTTAAAATTACAAATAAAGAGACAATTGAAGGAATATTTGAGGAATTGGAGGATATAGCTCCTGATTTAGGTAGATTTGTAGTGGAATTTCCATACTCTGAAATATATACTCGTGACGGTTTAGATTTAAAAACAAGAGAATTAATAACGGTTGCAGCATTAACAGCTATGGGAAATGCTTCAAAACAATTGGAACATCATATCAACGCCGCTTTAAATGTAGGTAACTCTCCAAAAGAAATTGTAGAAGCTATTATGCAAATGTCCGCTTATGCAGGGTTTCCAGCAGCAATAAATGGAATAACTTCTGCCAAAAAAGTTTTTAAAGAAAAAAAATTGCTTCCAGTGAAGTAACTAATTTCAAAATAAAGATAATTCACAAAGAATCTGATATTTTGAAGAGGATATAATTGAAAAAAATTTATCAAAGGAAAGAGCCAAATACAATAATTTATCATGTTCCAAATGGCGAAAGCCATATAAAATTCTTAGAAAAATCAAATAAAGAGTGTAGATTAGTAATTAACTGTTCAAAAATGAGCAGTCATTTTTTAGTTTATTTTATCAATATAACATTGATTAAATGTTCCATTATTACTACTTTTCATTAATCCTAATTACAAGTTATTTTATAAAGAAAAATGTTCAAGAAATCATAAATAAATATTCATAATATTAACAAAGTTTCTTAAAAAAATAAATAAAGAAGCTATTTTCTTCTATACACTGAACCTATACCTATACAAGCTAAAAATAATGCTAATATGATTAAAGGCAGACCAGTATTCTTTAAAAAGTTAGAATCGTTTTTAAGATGGGGGAATGAAAAGTTAGTATCGTTTTTAAAATTGGGGAACGATTCAATGTTTACCGTGACGTTCTTGTTAAGGTCTACTTGAGGAGTTTTTAACATTGCGAGATTTGGTATGTTCCCAATACCATTCACTTTCACGTTAATGTTTAAAGATATGATTTGATTTGTAGCTAGTTCTCCTATTTGCCATAGACCAGTAATATGATCATAAGTTCCATCACCATCATCGGATAGGTAGATCAATCTTCTATCCAATATATCGGTCACGTTAACAGAGGGGATTGGATCTT
>JAITEE010000180.1 GCA_031282205.1 Candidatus Methanovirga aequatorialis
CTATATTTCAATTTGTTTATTAGATTTTTCGGCTAATACATTACATACAAGTCGTTTGCCTAAATTCCAAGCAATCAAAGTAAAACAATTATATTCTCCAACCAATATTAAAAACATTGTTAAAAATGAAACTAAAAAATAGTGCAATGAAAAAACTAAAAATAACACGAAAAATGATAGTATAGTCAATACAGAACTTATTGAAGCTAAATCACAAGATAACAAAAGTTGTTTTTGAGAATAAAAAATAGTTGGATTTATAGTGATTTTGGTAAAGTTTGTAAATTTATAAAATATTAATATCCGATATAATCTACTTAAATTTAATTTAAAGAATTTTTATAAAAAATAATTAGACTAATAATTGATAGACGTTACCATTATCACTATAATTTATTTTTCCTATAAATCCTGTAACCACAATATATTTTGTTCTAAATTTAAAATCTAACAAAAATCAAAATAGGATAAGTTAATAGTTTATTTAATAAAATATAGTATGTTTAAAAATTTTATAAAAAATAATCAACTCTTAGTTTGTTGTATGATTTGAATATTTATTTTTATTAAGGTGTTGTTTTTGAAAGAAAATAATAAGGATATTGGAGATAGAATAAAGGAACTTAGAAAAATATTAGGCATTGGTATAGAAGAAATATCCAAGGAATTAGAAATTCCTGAGGAAAAATATCTTGCCTATGAAAGTGGTGAGAGAGATATTCCTGCAAGTCTCCTATATGAAATAACTAAAAGGTTCAATGTGGATATGGGTCTACTGATCACTGGTGAAGAGGCGAAAATGCGTATTTTTACAATCACTCGCAGAGGAGAAGGAGTCTCCGTTGATAGAAGAAAACAGTATTGTTATGAGAATTTAGCATCCAAGTTCATACATAAAAAAGCTGAACCATTTATCGTTACTGTGGATCCTTCAAAGTACAGTGATAAACCAAGTAGGAGTACTCACCTAGGTCAAGAGTTCAACTACATTTTAGAGGGCTCTTTAATGATATGCATCAACGACAACGAGATCGTTCTAAACAAGGGAGATTCAATATTCTTTGATTCTTCTTATCCTCATTATATGAAAGCGTTGAATAATAAAGTAGCTAAATTCTTAGCTATTATTCTATAAAATAGCTATTCAAGGTACGATTTTTATGGTGTCCTTATTAAAAGATTACGTCAATCGAGTTGACTTCGATTCCTATGAGGATTTTAAAAAGAATTTCAGATTTAAAATCCCAGAGAACTTTAACTTTGGTTTTGATGTGGTGGATAGGTACGGTGACGAGTGTCCTGATAAACTCGCTCTTCTTTGGGTCAATGACTTGAATCAAGAAAAAAGGTTTACTTTTGAGGATATGAAAAAATACTCAAACAAAACCGCCAACTTCTTTAAAAGTTTAGGTGTTAAAAAGGGGGATACCGTTTTATTAACTTTAAAAAATAGGTACGAGTTTTGGTTTTCGATCGTTGCCTTACATAAGATTGGAGCCATTCCTGTGCCTGCCACTCACATGTTAAAGGCAAAAGACATTATATACAGGATAAAAAAAGCAAATATTAAGGCAATTGTATCTATCGACGATGATTACTTAATTGACGAGTATATGGAGGCTGAACATGAACTTAACAAAAATCTCATCAAAGTTGCCGTTGGTGATGAACCCCATGAAGATTGGCTTAACTTCACTGAAAACATTGAAAAATTCGATTATGAATTTCACAGACCAACTGGAGTTGATGGAACATCTAATGAGGATATAATGATACTTTATTTCTCATCAGGAACATCAGGACAACCTAAAATGGTTAAACACGATTTCATATATCCTATCGCCCATATCATAACCTCTAAATATTGGCATAATGCAATTGAAGATGGACTTCATCATACATCAGCAGACACTGGTTGGATGAAGGCCGTTTGGGGTGGGTTGTATGGTCAATGGATCGTTGGAACCAGCGTTTTTATCTACGATTACGATAGATTCGATCCTATTAAACTGATTGAAAAGATTGAAAAATACAAAATAAACACTTTCTGTGCTCCACCTACAATATACAGATTCTTAATAAAAGAAGATCTTTCAAAATATGATTTTTCCAATTTAAAATATCTTACAACAGCTGGTGAACCATTAAACCCAGAGGTATTTAGTAGAGTATATGATATTTTTGGTTTAAAACTAAAAGAAGGTTTTGGACAGACTGAAACAGTGGTTAGTATAGCTAACTTCATTTGGATGGAACCTAAAC
This sequence comes from Candidatus Methanovirga aequatorialis, assembly GCA_031282205.1. Lineage (GTDB taxonomy): Archaea > Methanobacteriota > Methanobacteria > Methanobacteriales > Methanobacteriaceae > Methanovirga > Methanovirga aequatorialis. The sequence continues at coordinate 2,263 of JAITEE010000180.1, forward strand.
CTGGTTCCATGGGTAAAATATCCCCATGTTATCGTGTAGAGCTATTAAAAGATGATCACGTTGTTGATATTGGAGACGAAGGTGAGTTATCCATTAAAACAGAAAACGTTCAAACAGGATTATTTATTGGATATCATAAAGACGAGAATAGAACAATTGAGGTGTGGTATGATGGTTTTTATCATAGTGGAGATACGGCTTGGAAAGATGAAGATGGATATTTATGGTTCGTTGGAAGAAACGATGATATAATCAAAAGTTCAGGTTATCGTATAGGCCCTTTTGAAGTAGAAAGTGCATTGATTTCCCATCCAGCTGTTTTAGAATGTGCAATTACAGGAATCCCCGATGATGTGAGAGGACAGATTGTCAAAGCAACGATAGTTCTCACCAAAGATCGTGCTCAATCTGAAGAACTTAAGAAAGATATACAAAATCATGTTAAAAATATCACCGCACCTTACAAGTATCCACGTTTAATTGAATTTGTTGATGAACTTCCTAAAACAATCAGCGGAAAAATAAGAAGAGTTCAGATCAGAGAAAATGATTCTAAAAAGTAAATGTATAGACAGTTATTATCTTTTATATGAGAATTTATCAACGTTTTTATTATATATCGTATGTTCAAGTAATAATAATCATAGTATTCATCACAACTTTTATATACTAAAAAAATTATATGTTAATCGTACCATTTTTAAATAATATAAAATAACATCTTTTGTACTATAAATAAATGGTAAAGGTTAAGTTGTAGGTGTGTATTTTTAGATAAATGATTCACAGTAACTGAAAACAATACTCGAAATACACGTGAATACACTTAATATACTATACAATTAATATCAAAGGAGATAAAAAAAATGAAAGTAGCAATTTTAGGTGCAGGATGTTACAGAACTCATGCTGCAAGTGGTATAACCAATTTTTCAAGAGCCGTTGAAGTCGCAGAAAAAGTAGGAAAACCTGAAATTTCCATGACACACTCTACCGTTATTATGGGAGCAGAATTAATGGAATTAATAGGAATTAAAAATATTACTATCGCAGACCCTGTTTTTGATAATGAATTTGTAGTAGTAGATGATTTTGCTTATGAAGATGTAATAGCTGCTCATAAAGAAAATCCTGAAAACATAATGCCAAAAATCAGAGAAAAAGTAAATGAACTTGCTAAAACAGTTCCAAAACCACCAAAAGGTGCTATTCACTTTACCCATCCCGAAGACCTAGGATTTAAAGTGACAAGTGATGATATCGAAGCTGTATCTGATGCAGATTGGATTATGACCTGGTTCCCAAAAGGTGACATGCAAAAAGGAATCATCGAGAAGTTCGCCGATAACATTAAGGAAGGAGCTATTTTAACCCACGCATGTACAGTCCCTACAACAATGTTCCAGACTATTTTTGAAGATTTAGGAAGTGCTGATGTAAATCAAGCCCCTAAAGTAAATGTTTCATCCTACCACCCAGGAGCAGTTCCTGAAATGAAAGGACAGGTATACATTGCAGATGGTTATGCCAATCAAGAATCTGTAAATAAACTAATAGAAATTGGTAACAAGGCAAGAGGTTCTGCATTTGAATTACCAGCTGAACTCTTAGGACCTGTTTGTGATATGTGTTCTGCTTTAACGGCCATTACATATGCAGGTATCTTAGGATACAGAGACTCAGTAACCAAAGTTCTTGGAGCCCCAGCTGGATTTGCACAAATGATGGCTAAAGAATCATTAGAACAAATAACCGCTCTTATGAACAGTGCAGGCATTGACAAAATGGAAGAAAGATTAGATCCAGGAGCATTACTCGGAACAGCTGATTCAATGAACTTCGGTGCAACTGGTGAAATCTTACCTACAATTCTCGAAGCGTTAGAAAAAAGATCTAAATAAATCTTTTTTTATTTTTTTATTTTTAGAGATGTGGACAAAAATCTAAATTTTAAAATTAAAAAGCTCTAAAAATGCTTTAATTTAGAAAATAAGAAAATTTTTTCTTAAAAAAATTAGTTTTGACCACCTCTCTTTTATTAAAAAAAACACTGAT
>JAITEE010000135.1 GCA_031282205.1 Candidatus Methanovirga aequatorialis
TTTTCCCATCATCAAAACTCTGCAATTCATGCAACTATAAAAATGAAAATTTAACACTAGCTATCAGAGAATGGACTTGCCCAAAATGCGGAACTATCCATGATAGAGATATTAATGCAGCCATTAATATCCTCAAAGAAACTATAAGAACCAATAATGAATGTACCGTTGGACAAACGGAAATCTAAACTTGTGTTACTATGGTTCGTTAGAACTATTTAAGCAAGAAATTGTAGCTTAATACTATATTTTAGTATTAGAGAGCAAGAATCTCTGACTGAAACTCTTAATATAATCAGTCGGAGAGTATGTCAAAAAACACTATAATCCTTTAAATCCAACTCATTTTTTAAAAATTTGAAAAATTCCTCAATTTTCCACATTGTTTGTCTAAAATCCTCCCATTTAGGGAGTAAATCAAATAGTTTCTCTCTTAAAGATTTGTAAATTGGATTTTTAGGATTATTTATATCGAATATAATCCAAAGGGTTTTGAATCTTATCTATGAACTTCCAAACTTGGTTTCTCCTTAAGGTATCAAAGGCACAATTTTATACTTATTTATACCAGTTAAATAGTTCACAGCACTGTAAAAACCTTTATACACACAAAATTAACTGTACTTTTTCTTAAAACTTTCCTTTTTTTAAGCTCAAATAAGATTTCATCGAATATTTTACTATCACGTGGTGATCTGTTGTATTATAGTGATAACTGAAAGGTTTATAAATAAATATGAACCCTTTAAAATTAAAGTATAACTAAATCCTTCATAGTTCTCAAAAAAAATTAAATCCTAAAAAACATCATATCTTTAAGATTAATTTATAATAAGTACATTCACAACATTTCATGTTTCAACTACCTTCCCATCTAAAATATTAACGATCCTTCCAGCCTGCTCTGCTACACTCATATCATGAGTTATGATTATTAAAGTAATATTCTCTTCTTTATGCAAATCCTTCAGCAATTGAAGAATCTTTTGAGAATTATCAGAATCCAAAGAACCTGTCGGTTCATCAGCAAGAATAATTGAAGGATGATTAACAAGGGCCCTTGCAACAGCAACCCTCTGTCTTTCACCACCAGACAACCTGTTAGGAGAAAAATTAACCTTACCCTCCAAACCAACCTTTTTCAATAACTCCAAAGCTCTTTTTCCTCTTTCAGTTGATGAGATCTTCAATTCATAGGTTGGAAGTTCAACGTTCTCAAGTGAAGACAACATAGGAAGAAGATTGTGTAGTTGAAAAACAAAACCAATGGTTTCACTACGAAAATCACTTAAATCCTTTTTAACATTTAAATTCTCTCCATCCACAACAATTTTCCCATCGTCTGCTCTATCCAACGCACCAATCATATTCAACAACGTCGATTTACCAGAACCAGACGGACCCATAATGGCTACAAACTCACCTTCTTGTACTGTTAAATTAACGCCATCCAACGCCTTAACACTACCTTTCTCATAAAACTTTGTTAAATTCTCAATCTCTACGACGTTCCTCATAATATACATCTCAATAATATTCACTCTTCTCTTAATGCCTCTGTTGGAGATAATCTGCTTGCTCTAATAGCTGGTAATAAACCAGCTATCAAAGCCACAAGAATAATTAATCCAAAAACCATTGGAAATGTATTTAAATTTAATGACTCTATAAAAGTGATAAAGTCCAATTTTGAGTTAGGTTGAAGCCATGTAGTCTCCATTAGAAAATAAGACAAGATAGATATTACCGATCCAATAATAAATGAGCAAATTGACAATATGAACGTTTCAGATATTATCAATGCAAAAATTCTTCTTGTTTTCCAACCTATTGCTTTTAAAAGACCTATTTCTCTTTTTCTATCATTCACTGATTTTAACATGGAATTAAGTATTAAAATTATGGCAATTAATGTTGGAATTACCGTAGATATTATATACATTAGTTTCGCCATATTGACTATATTCTCTTGTAGCTGAACGGTTATATCCTCCTCATCACCATACTTCTCTTGTATTTCTTCACTAATTTTTGTAGCATTTTCACTTGGTTTGACTTTTAACATTATAATATTTAGTTTATCATTAGAACTTATCTTTTGTGTATTCCTTAAAGAAGTGTAAGCATCATGACCTGAATTATCAGTAACACCAACAACTTTGTAAGTTTCATTAGCAATAGGGATATTATCATTAATATTTTTATTTAAAATTTTAAGTTCCTTTTTTGATAGTATCAACTCCTTGTCATCGTCTTTAAACATTCTACCCTCAGAAATCTTTATCTTCATAAAATCTTTGTCTGTTGCATTCAATCCCAAAGCTTGTATTGAAGTATTCTCTGAAATGAAAACGGTATTATAGACCCCCTACACTCTTTTCAATTCCATTTTCATCTTTTAATTTACCTACCAAATCCTCGTTAATAAGAGGGATTCCATTAGCATTAGTTTTAAAAACTCCCACTATAAGAATATCAGAATTGGGAGTTAAAGTCATATCATTCATTGAACCAATTATCATTCCAAAAATAAGGATTATTACCACTGGAATCGTGATACCAATTAAGGTAAATATCGTGCGTGATCTTTTTCTAAAAGAACTTTTCAAAACAAATTTACTAAAAGACATGAAATATCAACCTCTTTTTTCTATTAGTATTTTCATAAATCTTAATTCATTCCAAATATTCATGATAATAGTTTATTTTTATCCAGTTTGCCTATTAATTGTATTACGATGAAGAGTATGATTAGAACAACGACAAAAACTATATTGACGTTTAAATCAATATTTTCAAAGACATTTAAAAAGTTAAAATTAGGAAACAACTGATTTAACAACAAAGGTGTGAGAACAAGACCAAGCGTTACACACATATTGGATATTATAAGAATATTCTTATTTTTAAACAACAAATATAACCAAACACATACACTATAATAGGTGATTACTATTAAGGGTATTAACAAAAATAATACGAAAAAAAACATCGAAGAGCTCTGCATTATATTAAATGTACCTAATAAATAGTAAAATATAGATGTTATCATTAGAAGTAGGACCGTGAAAGGATAACTTGTACTTGTAATAGCTAATAATTTACCTAAACATATTTCTTTCAAACTCATTGGTAAAGATAAAAGTGGATTGAATATATTCTCTATAGAGTCGTTCATGAAGCCATTACTAACCAACATACTAAACAGCAAGTAAAATAAGTACCCCATAAGACCTAACATAACCACTTTACAGATATATACATTTTTCAAATGTTGATCGTTGTCCGTGAAGTTAAGAACCAAGGATATTATAACACCTATTATAACGTACAGTAAAATCGTTTTCATAATTTGTCTATCATTCAAAGATTCTTTCATTTCTTTTAAAAAAATTTTTTTAACGTTTTCAAGTATCATTACAAGTGCACCTCCTATCATGTTAGTTTTAGATAGATATCCTCTAAGGATTTATTCGGATGTTTGATTTTTAGTTCTTCTAAAGTTCCATCAAACATTTTTTCTCCTTTATTCAGGATAATAATCTTGGTACATATCTTTTGAACTTCATTTAGATCGTGACTAGAGAAAAAGATGATTTTATCCTCACTTGCAAATTTTTTAATTAAATTTCTCATTATTAATCTTGATTCTAAATCAACACCGTTCGTAGGCTCATCTAGAATTAAAATTTGTGGGTTATGCACTATTGCTCTTGCAAAAAGTAACCTTTTTTTCATACCATGAGAATAGTTTTTCACAAGTGTATCTTTCCATTTAGCTAAATTAACAATATCTATCACTTCATTAACTCTTTCATGGGTGTTTTCTGAATTTGAGTTATCGTATAATTCAGCCCAATATAAAATATTTTTAAATCCAGTTAAATTAAGATTTAATAAATCTGATTCTAATACAAAGCCAATTTGTTTTTTTACATCGTATGTTTCAATATCATCCAAATAGGGATCCTTTTTTAAAATGTTGATCTCTCCAGAGTCTGGTTTTAATAAACCTAATAATATTTTTATCGTCGTCGTTTTACCAGATCCATTGGGGCCAACATAGCCAAGAATTTGACCGTTGAAAATGTTAAAAGAAATATTTTTCAAGACAAGTTGATCTTCATATTTTTTAACAACATTATCCAATACAACAATATTTTTCAATCCCGTACTATCTTTAAGTTGTTGATTTTTTTCTGTTTTCATAGTCCACCCATTTTTTCTCTTCCCCAAGTACACTTATCTCCAATTTCCTGATATTTTATAATACCACGTGTTGAACAATTATTACAAAACCATAAATATCTACAGTCCCCACACGTGTCCATGTTAGGTACTTTGAGATTAGCAAAATATTTAGTTCTTTCATTTGATAATATAGTTTTTAGATCTTCGTTTAATACGTTTCCCCATTTGATATTAGGACACATAACACAAAGTTTCAAATCACCTAAGTTATTGATAGTTACTGACGTGACACCAACACCACAATGTTGATCGTCGTCGTATATCTTAGGATCGTCTTTGTATATGAAATCCCCAAATTTTTCATCACAAATCTTTAAATTATGTTGCATTTCCCTGAATACTTCTTCTGAATCAATTATGAGATTTTTAAAGGAATTAGATCTTCCAATAGGGATTACAATACTAAATGCAAAGAAAAGATTGTTGCACAATTTTTTACCAAAAATTGAATTTTTCATGATAAATGACTGTACGAACTTAGCCGTATCAATCATCGAATTGAGATTATTTGGTGTAACTATCATACCTACTCGAGTTAGAAATCCATATCTTGTCAAAAGTTTTATAGCTCTTTTGGAATTTGTGAAGCTACCTTTATTTCCACAAAAATCATCCATGTAACTACCATCTACAGAATGTAATGGTATTTGAAAACTTAATTTATGTCTTTGTTCTTTTAAAGATTTTAAAAATTTTTCAGTGATCAGTGAACCATTAGTAATTACTGCAACTATATTGAACAATTTCAAACAGTGCGTAAGTATTTCCTTAAAATCAGGATGCAAAAATGGTTCTCCACCAGTTAATTCAATTACAAGAACACCGATCTCTCTTAGTTGATTTAAAATATTTATAATTTTATCTTTATTTAAATATTTTTCGTTTTTATTAGGTTCACAATCATTATAACAATGCTTACATTTATAATTACAAGTAGACGTTAATTCAAAAGAAACATGTGATGGATATTGAATATTTTCATCATCATACAACAAACAAACGTCATTCATCTCTTCTGATAGAGAAAGAAAATCCGTCGATGTAATTAATGATTCTATCGTTTGAGTTATATCATCTACATCTTCATTTCTTTCAATAGCAAGTTGTTGTGAAATTTTTTCAATTGAATTCTTACCATTAAATCTACATAAAATATCTGCTGCGTCCTTATTTTAAAATATAAAATTCATCACAGTTTATTCCATAAACATATGGAACGTGTCCAAATTTTAGAATAAAATCTTTTTTTATATGTGGAATCTGAGTCATTTATAACGTGTCCTATTTTTTATAATTGTGTGGAGGAAAAAAACCCCACATTGAATTACCATAGTCCAACAAGACCTGAGAAACCAGCACCCCAAGCAGGACCTGCACAAATAATACAAAATGTGCATAAAGCACAAATTTTACAACCTATTTTATTAGGAGTTATTTCAGGATTCATTATTTAACCTCCATTTTAAATAATTTTTGAGATTTATAGTTCATATGATAGTATATATATGTAAATTTTAATTTTCTTAAAATATAAATAAATTTGAACTACTATAGCTTAATAAAATCCATAAAATTCTACTTCATACGTTAATTTACAAATGTGGTTGCTACATTATAATCACATTCATTATAACTATCATCACCATCAAAATGAACAAGAATAAGATTAAAACCTTTACTCAAAGTCAATGGTATTTCAAACACACCATCTGAATCCGTATAAACAGATTCAGTATAAGTTAACTTACCAGTACCAAAATCATAAACCTCAAGTCTAATCATTTTATTTGGAAGACGCATCACATCGTTTCCATTAATGTAAACCATCATACCAGAAACAACTGTCCATTTTTGATCCACTATACCAACTAATGTAGAATCTTTTTTGTTCACTGCACTTGCAGAACCAATACAAAGTCCCACAATACACAAAAACATTAATAAAATACTAATTTTCTTAAAGTTCATTAAAAATCACCTAATACTTTTCTTTGAAAATATATAAATCGCCAACCATAAAAACCCTAAAAATAAAACCCCAAAGAACAGAAAAAACTTCTCTCTATAAAAAAATTCGAGTAAATCATTATAACAATTAACAAACATTTTAATAAAGAGTTCTCTTTTCTATATAGAGAATTTCTATTAATTTCAAATAATTCTCAACGTGTAGTTACTAAATATTGGACTCATAAAAAATTATGTAGTCAATAGTAGCTACATAACACACTTGTATTTCATTAGTATATAAATATTTCTGTTTTATTTCAAACTATGAGTTCAATTGGATTTTTATATTAATTATAAAAACTGTTAAAAAGTTTTAAAACTAAATAAAAATCAATGGAAAGCCTTCAGAATGAATCATTTGACCTCCCACCCCCATAAGGTAAAATAAGGCTTTAAAACAAAAAAATAGACATTTGAAAACAGAATCATGAATTTTAAAGTGTAAATAAATCAAAATTTTATATTCAAAGATAAAATTTCCAATAATCAGTGTCATTAAAATTATTAAAAGAGTTTATTCATAAATTATCTTTGTAATAAATTTTAAATAAGGATTAGAATTATATTATATTGATACATTAAAATTAACAATAAATTATAAATTTAGATTACTTTTAAAAGTTAAATAGCTCATATTAAAAATAAAAAATAAAATCAAAAAAATGTGTTTAGACATTTTTCTAAAAAATATAAATCAAGCAAAGAACCGTGTTGTTAAAAAGAAATTAAAAAAAAGATTGAAATTAAATAAACGCTCTATTTACTTCAGCCACACCAACACCTAAATTTATATCAAAATTTAACTTCTTCAGAGTCATTTCTAAGGCAGAAAAAGTAATAGCTAATTCTTTATAGGTTGTATTACCCATATGCCCAATTCTAAAAACGTTGCCTTTTAAATGATCCTGTCCACCAGCTAACTCTACTTTATACTCATTTCTCATGGTACCTCTAAGTTCACTATCACTTACTCCATTGGGCATGTTAATTGCAGTAACGGTTGAGGATGAAACCTCCTCTTTAGGGAACAGTGTAAGACCAAGAGCTTTTACAGCTTCTCGTGTTGCTTTTGCAGCTATTTTATGTTTTTTAATTCTTGCATCTAATCCTTCTTCATCAATGATTTTTAATGCTTCACATAATCCATAAATCAAGGTAACCGAAGGAGTGTATGGTGTCTCAGGTGGAGTCCCAGCACCAGAATCACGATACTTTTTCAAGTTTAGGTAGTACGTATTTGAATCCACTTTATCAATTACTTTCCATCCATCATCACTTACAGTGATAGCCGCCATTCCTGGTGGTGCAGCTAAACATTTTTGTGAGCCTGTAAAACAAATATCTATACCATATCTATCAACATCGACATGATCTCCTCCAAGAGAAGAAACCGTATCAACAACATATAAGGCGTCATAATCTCTCATCACATCTCCAATTTCTTTAATTGGAGTTGTCACTCCTGTTGAAGTTTCATTATGAACAACGGTCACAAACTTTATATCTTCATTATCTTCTAATGCTTTTTTAACATCTTCTGGTTTGACGCAATCTCCCCATTCAACATTAAATTCAATTGATTTACCACCAAAAGCCTTTGTAATATCCCTTAATCTCTCACCAAATTTACCACCGATGACATTTAAAACCTTATCATTAGGATTTAAAATATTTGCAATGGATGCCTCCATAGCGGCGGTACCCGAACCAGTTAACAAATAAGATTGATTATTGGTTTTAAACATTTTAGACATTAACTCAGAAGTTTCAGTTAAAATTTCTCCAAATATAACACTCCTATGATTCACAACATTTTTAGAAATTGCTTGAAGCACACGATTAGACACATTTGTAGGACCAGGAAGCATTAATAAGGTTTGATCCATTTTAAATTTTCCTCCATTGAACTGTATTAACAACTACTATTTTAGTTTATAATATTTCTTTATTATGAACATTATCAATTTTAGTTATATAACGTGTGTTTAAATAGTTTTAGTTTTATAGGTCCATCCAAAACCATAGAGGAATATCAATGAACATGGTATGATGAGTCGTGACTTTGATCAACGAGAATATGTTGATTTTTTAATCGGCACAAAAAAAAAATAGGAAGTTAAAAATTATGAGATGATAGGAAGGGATTGAAGAGCCTATCATTCCCCAATTTTAGTGTTTTAATCAAATGAAAAGGCCTTTCCCTCCCCACATAAAATGGATCATTGGGAGAAGTGATGTGTTCACATTAAAAAAAGTTTTGGAGTCACTGCTGTAAGTTTCATTGTTCCACTATATAAACGTTTCAGTTAAATTTAAATTTTTATCAATAAAACTTTACTTAATTTTTTCCCTAAACACGCCAAAAGACAATTCATAACGCTATTAAAAATGATTATTTCAAATAATAAGTGTTTATATGATTCATATAAAATAATTAAAATGTAAATATGGAGTATAATCTAAAAAAAAGATTTTAGATATGTTTCAAGTACTAAAGTGATTTTGAGCAATGGTATGGTGTTTCATTATATAGAGTGTTAGAAATTGAGTGAATTTTTGAGCGTTTTCCATACTTATTTCATATTGTAACCTAATCCATATATCTTGGAATCTAAAAATACATCAAATTTAACTGTAAAAATTGAAATATAGTTAATAATAGTTTTTAAATTTAAATAAAAGAACGTATAAACCTTGTAATTTTTCAACAAATCTTAAACAGTTTTTAAAGATTATATTCTAATAATAATCATTATT
>JAITEE010000154.1 GCA_031282205.1 Candidatus Methanovirga aequatorialis
TTTTGATAAAATGAGAGGTGGGCAAAAATCTAAATTTTAAAATTAAAAAGCTCTAAAAATGCTTTAATTTAGAAAATAAGAAAATTTTTTCTTAAAAAAATTAGTTTTGACCACCTCTCAAAATAAGGAAAATTTTAAGAAAAAGTACAGTTAATTTTGTGTGATAAAGGTTTTTACAGTGCCATGAACTATTTAACTGGTATAAATAAGTATAAAATAGTGCCTTTGATATATTCCTGAGGAGAAACCAAGTTTGGAAGTTTTAAAAGATAAAATTCAGAACCTATTGGATTATTTTGATATAAATAATCTTAAAAGATCCAATTTACAAATCTTTAAGAGAGAAATTATTTGATTTATCTTAAATGGGAGGATTTCAGGCGAACAAGGTGGAAATTGAGGAATTTTTCAAATTTTTGAAGAACGAGTTGGATTTAAAGGATATCATGACTATAACAAACTATCGAATATGAACTCCCAAGTATAAATCCAAAACTTTTAGAACAATATTTTTAGAAGTATTCATTGGTCTTGTGGTGTTTATTGTCCTGTATGTAATTCGTTTAAAATAAATAAATCGTGGGAAAAGGGGTCGCACAAGAAAATATTCTTGTAAAGATTGTGGCACATATTTTCAATGATTTTTACTGGATACTCCATTTGAAGGCAGTAAAGTTCCGTTTGGTCAGATATTATGGATTATTAACCGATATCCATAACAAATCTGTTAAACATGATGGCAAGAGTTGAGTACTCAATACGTAAAAACCGTTGCAAGGATACCATAAACTAATAAGAGAATATTTATTGAAATGAAAAAGTTGTAGCACATTTATACAGTCAATCATAGTGAAAAAAAATATGCTAATAATGGAGATGTTCATTATTGAATGGTGATGAAATATAGACATTCTTTTCTTCGTATAATTCTTAAGAATATTTTAGAGGAGTCTCTCAAAAAGAATTTACAAGGATATTTACTATTAGAACAGTATAGAATCAATTACAAATTCAGATTCATACGACATGATACTCGAAACAATAATAAATAATGAGCCATGAAATACTCATGAGCCGAATTTAATTATATGAAATTGAACTTGTATGATAAATTTATGTTGATTTTAAAGTTTATTCAAATGATTAAAAATTTAATAACGTTCAAAAAAATTGAATTTGTAGACAAGTTCAAAAAATAATATCCTACACTTACAGTAAACTTTCATAAAGTTCCTTTAATACCAAGGCGTCCAGATCTAAAAGTGGAGATTCACAGATAACGGTTCCTTTAAAATCACATTCGATTAAAGATTCAAGAAAATATTTAGGACTTGGACCATAATTAACCTCATTTAAAGTGTGATGTCTTTTTTCACCAAATTTATCATGTTCTATCCTTGTAAAATGACAATGTAATCTTTTGATATTTAATTCATTTTCAAGGGTAGAAAAGATTTTATTGTACTCCTCTTTAGATTGGATTAAACCATTATCACGAGCATAAAGATGAGCAATATCAATTGTAGGCTCAAAGTTATCAAATTCTTTACAAATAGCTATTATTTCATTGAGATCTCCAAGTTGAGATTTTTTACCAGTGGTCTCAGGACTAAAAGTGAAATTCTTTATTTTTGATTGTCCTATCATTTCTAAAACTTTGTTAATGGTGGATTTAGCTATATTTAATGTTTCATCTTTTCTTTTTTTCAAATGGTAACCTGGATGAAAGACTATTCTGTATGCTCCCATCCACTCTCCAACCTGTGCAGACTTAAAAAGAATATCAACGGAGTTATTAATTGTTTTCTCATTGTTTGAGGATAGGTTAATAAAATAAGGGGCATGTATTGATGTTAACACATCATGTCTATTGGATTCTTCTTTTAGAATATTTGAAGACTTTTCAGAAATTTTAAGACCTCTGCCAGATTGATATTCGTAGGCAGAAAGCCTTTCATTGGCGATGTATTCAGGAGCTTTATAAGCAGGACCTTTATAATTTATAGGTCTACCAGCAGGCCCAAAAATAATTTTAGATTTCATGTGATAACGTCTTTAGACTTTCATAAAGATATATTTTTGTCGTCTGTTGGTATTCAGAGGATATAACCTTTTAAACAAATAAATCATAATTGACCTGAAATACTTTCATCATGTTAATAACCAGTTGTTTAAGTATATAAACCATTGTTCTTGGCATGTTCATGCTAAAGGTTATTATTTTTTTTGTTTAATAGATATATTTCGTATGGGTAGGAGTTGGACATGGGACTTATTTTTTTCACTTCCTCTAGTTCATATCCTTTCGTTATCATGGTTTCATTGAAATCATATATCTCTTGACCCATGTTAAAAATCCATATTTTATTGTTCTTAATTGCTTTTTTTATCTCGGAAGTTATTGAAGAGTTACTGTTGTTCCATTTAATAATATGGTTTTTTTTTAGATAAAATTTTATGAGGTAGTCGGATCCTATTGTTATTATGGTGTCGTTTTCGTTTATTTTGTTGGCATATTCTTTGAAGTCGGAATATGACGTTTTAAGCTGGTTTTGATCGTTTATAAATGAAATAGTGTTTATCATACCAGTGAAAATGATAATTATCAATATTGGGGCGAAAATTATTTTTTTTGAGTGGATTTTACTTAGTACCACTGAAAAAGATAACCATAAACATCCTAAACATACTACGGTGTATCTTGAATAGAACATTGGTTTGACTGTGTATGAGAATATTGTTGCAAAGGACATGGTGGCTATTAAAACGATTACACCACCTAAACTGAGTATGATGTTTTTTCTTTCAGTTTTTTTATAGTATATTAATATTATATACGACACGAATGATATTACTAAGCAGATGAATAATACTATTGCTACGCTATTTAGGGCGTATTTATCGATGATGTTCATGGGGGAGCATATAGAAGATATTGTATCAATGATATCTTGGGATGTGGGTTGGATCCACCATCCGTAACTACTACTTTTAACATATTCTGACTGGCTAATAAAGACGAGTACCCATGGTAGATAAAATAATGCCGTGATTGTGGTGGTTAGTATCCATTTTTTTAGTAAGATTCTGTTTTCTTTTATTATGTATGTGACTAATAGTAGGTATATGATGGCTGTGGCGATTGTTGTGTAGTAATGTGTATAAGCTGCCATTAAACTAAACAAAGCAAATATAACCCAGTTTTTATTTTTGTTTGGCTCTTTGATGATCATGTAGGCGTAGTATAAGCTTAAGGTTAAAAATAATACTGTCCAAGAGTACATTCTGACTTGAACACTATATAACATCATCTTTGGCATTGTAACAACGCAGAATGCAAAAATACCAGTGGTTAGCCATCCGAATTCTTTTCTTAGATTTTTAAAGCTGAAGATTATTAAACAAATTAAAGGAACGAGTGAGACTAATTTACCTATATATATATATATTTCGTGTTGTATTGGTGCATTTATTGTGTCGTGGATGTTGAGTGTGGATGGGAATAATGAAAGGAACTTGAAGATTGTTTGCAGGATTAGGTAATAAAGGGGTGGGTGAACATCTCTGGCGGTGGTGATTAACATGTTTTTAAGGGACATGGTCATGATATTGAATGTGTATGCCTCGTCAAACCATATTGATGGATTTAGTCCTACTAAGGTTAACATGGTTGATAGTAGTATTAGGCTTAGGATGAATAGAGAGATCCCTATTATGTTGTCCAGTTTCAAATTTTTCATTTTCCCCATCACTTTTATCCCTTCATGTAAGTTTAAAATGTAGTGATTGTAAAACTAATTTTTTTAAATTTAAATAATTCTCATTTGATTTAAACATCGTTTTTAAGAAGGCTAACTTTATCCAGTCCATGTACATTTAAAAGGATCATGATCGATAATCATTTTCATAATTTATTTTTAAACTTTTCAAGATAAACTATAAATTAATTTTTAAAAAACATAATTATAGTGATAATGGTAATGTTTATCAATTATTAATTTAATTATTTCTTATAAAATTATCTAAAATTAAATTTAAATAGATTATATTGGATATTGATATTTTATAAATTGATAAACTT